>CBIMJO010000275.1:0-9081 GCA_966244135.1 uncultured Actinocrispum sp.
TGTGTGTGGCCACCGACGCGTACAGGTTGCGGTTGCCTGTGATCGCCGCGGCGAACGCCACCTCGGGGTGGGCGGCCAGCGCGGTGCCGGTGGCCTGGACTTGCGCGGGTGTGACGGCCAGCCAGAGCAGGGTGCGGATGTGCAGGCCGAGGCGGGCGCGGTCGGTGTCGACGTCGAAGTAGAGCACGCCGGTGTCGCGTAGCTCGGTGATCCGGCGTTGCACGGTGGTGTGCGACACCCCGGTCTCGGCGGCCAGCCGGTTGATCGGGGCTCGGCCGTCGGCGCGCAGCAGGGCGAGGATGTGGTGGTCGACGTCGTCCAGTTCGATCGGGTGCGCCAGGTCGGGGGCGGGTGGCCGCAGCTGTGCGACCTGTTGCGGGGACAGTGCGTCCAGTCTGGTGACCACGCCTCCGGCGCGGCCACAGAACGCGTGCAGCAGGCAGTGCGCGGTGACGTCGAGGATGCGGGCGGTGCGTGGCAGCGACTCCAGCAGGAGTTCGTCAGCCGGGGTCGGCGCCTGGGTGACGCAGACCAGCTCGGTGCCGCCGGAGGTCCGGCTGATCCACGAGGTGTCCGTCCGCCGGGCCAGAGCGGCCGCGATCCCGGCGGCGGAGTCGGGGGTGCATCGGATGCGGACCACCCACTCGACGTGCCCCAGCCTGGCCGGATCGGCCAGTCCCCAGATGCGGAGCGAGCCTTCGCCACGCAAGCGGGTGTAGCGGCGGGCGACGGTCTGATCGGAGACGCCGATGACGGATGCGATCCGGGCGAACGGGACTCGCGCGTCCACGTGCAGGGCGTGGAGGATTTGCAGATCGATCGGGTCATAGTGGTCGGATTTCATCGCGACACCGTGAATTCTGTCGGGTGTGTGCAGTGTAGGACGTGTGAGCGGAACCCGCCCCG
Organism: uncultured Actinocrispum sp.; assembly: GCA_966244135.1. Classification (GTDB taxonomy): domain Bacteria; phylum Actinomycetota; class Actinomycetes; order Mycobacteriales; family Pseudonocardiaceae; genus Kibdelosporangium. Next base: position 907 of record CBIMJO010000275.1, read on the forward strand.
GTCGTTGGACACGATCGTGCCATGGACAACGTTGAGAGCACTCCGGTGCTGATCGTCGGCGGCAGCATCGTGGGTGCGTCCGCCGCGCTGTTCCTGGCCGCCCGCGGAATCACGCCGGTCCTCGTCGAGAAACACCTCATGGTGTCGACCAGGCTGCGTGCCAAGCTGTTCTACCCGAGGACCATGGAGGCCTACCGCGCTGTCGGGGCCGACCAGGATGTATACACGCGGCAAGACAGCCTTCCACCCGCCGACCATGCCGCGGTTGTCGAATCGCTTGCTGGACGGGAAGTCCGGCGCTGGCGGCTGCCGGGCGCCGAGGACTTCGGCGAGGTTTCGCCATGCCCCAGCGCTTTTGTCAAGCAGGCCGACCTGGAGGAGATCGTCCGGGCGCACGCCCGTGCCGCCGGTGCCGATCTGCGTTTCGGCCACCGTTTCCTCGGCCTGACCCGGTACGACGACCGGGTCGTGGCCCGGGTGGTCGATGCGGACGGCGAACCGGACACGGTCGAGGCCGGTTACCTGCTGGCCTGTGACGGGAACGGCAGCGCCATCAGAGACGAGCTCGGGATCGGTCGCACTGGTGAGGAGGTCCTCTCGGACGTCCGGGAGGTCGGCTTCGAGGCCGACCTGCGGCGTGTCCTGCACGGCCGACGGCTCGCGATGGCGTGGGCCGGTCAGGCGTTCATCTCGTGGCACCCCACGCAGAATCGTGGTGCCGTGTCCTTTCCTTGCGATCCCGGCACGACACCGGATGCACGGGAACAGGTCTCCCGGGCGCTCGGCCTCCCGGCGACCGGCATCACGATCACCGGGAGCCGGACGTGGCGGATGAGCGGCTGGGTGGCCGACTCCTACCGCGCGGGCCGGGTCTTCCTGGCCGGCGACGCCGCGCACGTCACCCCTCCAGTGGGCGGGTTCGGCGCCAACCTCGGCATCCAGGACGCCTGGAACCTCACGACCAAACTGGTCTCCGTGCTGCGCGGTGACGCCGATACGCGACTGCTGGACTCCTACGAGCCCGAACGCCGTGCTGTCAGCGAGTTGACCGTGCACCAAGCGGTTCTCCGCGTCCGCTCGGGGGAACGGCCGCGGCTCAGCGAGGCAGCGGTGGCCATCGGCTACCGCTATCCCCTGACGCAGAACGACCTCCCGGTGGCGGACGAGCCGGGACGCTGGCGCGGCGAACCCGGGACCCGGCTGCCGCACCTCCGGCTGGCCGGGGTCTCAACGCTCGACCTCGTCCGCGATGGCCGCTATCTGCTGCTCACCGGCGCCGAGGGACGCGTCTGGGCCCAGACCGCGAGCGCAATCGATCCCGCGGGCGCCTTTCTTGATGTGGCGCATCTCCCCCATGGATCCGACCGCTGCGGCATCGGCGACGACGGCGCTTTGCTGGTACGGCCTGACCACGTGATCGCCTGGCGGGCCCAGCACGCCGACGCACATGCGCTGGCTGACCGCGTGGCGCGGGCTTTGGGGCGAGCACAGTAGCCGCGCCGGACAACCGGCGCGGCCCTGTTCCCTAGTCCTTGGCGTGCCAAGGAGAGCCAACATCTGGGGCTAGGGCGTGTAGTGCGCTGCCTCATCGCCTTCGATGACGTAACTGGTGTTGCCGTCCACGCCGACCGGGGCGTCACCGGCGACGGTCACCCGATGCAGCCGCCGGGGCAGGTCGCCGTAGTCGTCCGGTGCGTAGTGCTGGGTCGCGCGGTTGTCGAAAACCACCAGATCGCCTGGCGCCCAACGGAACCGGAACACGTTCTCCGGCCGGGTCACGTACGCCTGCAGGATGCGCAGGATGTCGCGGGACTCATCGCTCGACAGGCCGATGATGCGTTGCGCGAAGCCGCCGATGAACAGACCACGCTCCCCCGTCTCGGGATGAACGCGAACCACCGGGTGCGCGGTCCGGTATTTCGTGGAGATGAACTGCTTGCGGTGCTCGGCGGCCTTCTCGGTCTTCGGTTCGGCGTAGTCGTAGTCGTTGGTGTGCACAGCCCACAGCCGGTCGGCGAACTCGCGCAACGGTTGCGGAAGATCGTTGTAGGCGGTCTGCGAGTTGGCGATGAGCGTGTTTCCCCCATACGGCGCGACGACCAGGCTGCGCAGCGTGGTGGCCTTCGGTGGTGTGCGGACGAACGTGACGTCGGTGTGCCAGTGGTTGGCCCGGACGCCTTCCTCGCCGTCGACCGGCAGGATGTGCGGCTGCCCGTCGACGGACGGGACCGTGGGGTGTGCGGTGGTGAGGTCGCCGAACAGCTTGGCGAAGCGGATGTGCGTGGCGTCGTCGAGGGTCTGCTCGCGGAAGACGAGCGCCTTGTGCTCCACCAAGGCGGTGTTCAGCTCGGCCGCGATGGCCGGATCGAGTTCGGCGGAGGTGTCCACACCGACCACCTCGGCGCCGATCCGGCCCCCGATCTTGCGTACCTCGAAGCCGGTGATGGTCTGACTCATCCAAGGTTTCCTTTCAGGAGGTGATGACGGACGAACTCGACGGGTCCAGTGCGGGTCCGATCGCGCGCAGCGAACCGGGTGTGCGGCCCTTGCCCCAGCCGATCTGCTCGCGGTAGCCGCCAAGCTCCACATCGGGCTCGATCGGCTGCGGATGTGTGTGCGGCGCAACGAACAACGCGTCGGCCGGACAGTTCGCCTCGCACTGGTAACAGGTCTGACAGTCATCCTGGCGAGCGATGACCGGGATGCCGCCGGCGCCTCGCTCGAACACATCGAGCGGGCACACGGCGATGCATTTGTCACAAGCGATACAGCGGTCGGCTGACACGAGTTCGATCACGACGCCACCGCCATGTGTTCCAGGGGTTCGGTACGCGTCCACACCTCGTCGAGGCCGCCGCTCACGATGTGGTGGTGCTGCGCGGGATCCTGCGCGGGGAAGTCCAGTCGCTTTGCCATGCCACGGGTCTCGGTACGGGCGAGCGCGGACGCGTACATCCAGCGCGCGTGCGCGACCATGGCAGCCGCCTGCCGGGCACGTACCGCGTCGCCGTACAACGACTCCCGCAGCCGTACCCAGGTATCGTCCAGCACGCGCGAGGACGCGGTGAGCACGTCGCCATGCCGCAGATAGTTCTTGTCGTACGGCAGCACTTCCGCCTGCACGGCGGCGATCACGTCACGGAACTCCTCCGCATGGCCGGGCTTTCCAGTAGGGCGCAGTCCGGCGCCACCCAGGGTCCGCACCTGTCGCGTGTGGACGGCCGGACCGGCTGAGGCGGCATGCCGGGCGGCGGCCCGGCCCGCCCAGATGCCTGACGAGATCGCCCATGCGGCGTTGTGGCTGCCGCCGCCGGTGAACCCGCCGCAGATCAGTTCGCGGGTGGCCGCGTCGCCGGCCGCGTAGAGCCCGGGAACCGTGGTGGCACAACCGTCGTCGACGATGCGGATGCCGCCCGTGCCACGCACTGTGCCCTCTGCCAGCAGCGTCACCGCGAAAAGCTCGGTGAACGGGTTGATGCCCAGCCGGTCGAACGGCAGGAAGAAGTTCGGTTGGGCTCTGCGCATCGCCTGCTGGGCTTCGGCGTCGGCGCGGTCGAGCCGGCAGTACACCTTTTCTGTCAGCAACGCCTTGGCGATCACCGAGCGACCACGCTGGCTGCCCGCGCCTTGCAGCACAGTGCCGTCGGCGTGGTAGAAGGTCGCGAAGTTGTAGAACGCGGTCTTGGTGACCGAGGTGTTCTCCGGTGCGATGCCGTAGGCGTTCGAGAACTCCATTCCGGACAGTTCCGCCCCTGCCTCCGCGGCCAGCAGGGCACCATCGCCGGTGTTGACGTTGCAGCCCAACGCCTTGCTGAGGAACGCACATCCGCCGGTCGCCAGTACCACGGCACCGGCCCGCACCTGGAAGTGCCGACGTGCCTGGCGCTGGTACCCGGCCGCCCCGGCGAGCGCACCGGCGGCGTCGGTCAGCAGCTCGGTCACCGGGCTGTGGTCGAGTAACCGCACTCCGGCCCGCTTGACCCGGATCCGCATGCGCCGCATGTACTCCGGGCCCTGCAGCCCGTTTCTGAGCTGCCGCCCGTCCGGACCGGCGGGGAACGGGTAGCGGCCCTCGACGGCGAGCTCGTTGACCGCGTCGTAGGTCTGGTCGAGCACGCGGGTCATCCAGCGGCGGTCGGCAAGGTATCCGCCGAGTGCCTCGCGGCCGGCCATCGCGGCCTCGCGGGCGTCCGGGTCCGGTGGCACGTACCAGACCCCGGTACCCACCGAGGCGGTGGCGCCGCTGGTGCCGCAGTAACCCTTGTCGGCCAGGACGACCGTGGCGCCTGCCTGAGCCGCTTTGAGCGCGGCCCAGGTGGCGGCCGGGCCGCCGCCGACGACGAGCACGTCGGTTTCCAGCGCTGTCAGGGACTCGCTCATGATGCGCCCGCCTTCCACGCGGTGAAGCGACGTTCCAGCACCACGAGGAGCTGGTTGAACACCACCCCGATGACCGAGATGGTCACGATTCCCGCGTACATCTGGGGAATCGCGAAGTTGTACTGGGAAGAGTTGATCAGGAAGCCCAGCCCGGCCTTGGCGCCGACCATCTCGGCCGCCACCACCACGACGATCGCCACCGCGCCGGCGAGCCGGACACCGGTGAAGATCATCGGCACGGACGCGGGCAGGATCACCTTCTGGAACACCCTGAGTGGCGGCAGGTTCATCGACTTCGCCAGCCGCAGCAGCGTCGGGTCGACGTTGCGCACGGCGCTGATGGTGTTCAGCAGGATCGGCCAGGTGCAGGCGTACAGCACGATCGCGATCTTGGACGTCTCACCGATGCCGAGGATGAGCACGAAGACCGGCAGCAGCGCGAGTGCCGCGGTGTTGAGGAAGACCTGCAGCAGCGGGTTCAGCACGTCGGAAACCGGTTTGTACCAGCCGATCAGCAGCCCGAGCGGGACCGAGATGGCCACCGCGAGCGCGAACCCGGACAGCGACCGGGTCAGGCTGGCCTGGATGTCGGTGGCCAGCTGACCATTGGCGGCCAGGTCCAGCAGGGCCTGGAACACCACGGAGAACGGCGGCAGGAACGTCCGGTCGACGATGCCGGTCCGCGGCAACGTCTCCCAGAGCACCAGCAACGCGACCACCGCCACGATCTTGGTGGCGAAGGACCGGAGCACCGCGGTACCGCGGCCTGCCGGCGCGGGCCTTTCTCCACTGTGGACGGACAGGCGCGGGGCGGCGTCCGGCGGCGCGCTCATGAGACCTTCTCCAGCTCCTGGGTACGGCTGACCTCGTGGTGCAGCAGGGACCAGATCTCGTGCCGATAGCCGGCGAACTCGGGGGTGGACCGCAGGTCGTCCGCCAGGGAACGGGATCCCAGGTCGATCGGCACCACCTGCTTGACCCGTCCCGGCCGGGAGGTGAGCACGGCCACCCGCTGCCCGAGGTACACGGCCTCGTCGATGCTGTGGGTGATGAACACGATGGTCTTCCCGGTCTGCTTCCAGATGCGCAACAGCTCGTCCTGCAACGACTCCCGGGTCTGGGCGTCCAGCGCGGCGAACGGTTCGTCCATCAGCAGCACGCCGGGGTCGTAGGCCAGGCTGCGGGCGATCGCGACCCGCTGGCGCATCCCGCCGGACAGCTGGTGCGGGTACCTGGTCTCGAACCCGGTCAGGCCGACCAGGTCGAGGAACTGCTGGGCCTTCCTGGTCCGCTCGCGCCGCGGGACGCCGATCGCCTCCAGTCCGAACTCGACATTGCCGATCGCGGTGCGCCACGGCAGCAAGGCGTACTGCTGGAAGACGATGCCGCGGTCCAGCCCTGGCCCGCGCACGGGTTCACCGTCCAGCAGGATCCGTCCGGTCGTCGGCGTGGTGAGCCCGGCGAGGAGGTCGAGCAGGGTCGACTTGCCGCAGCCGCTGGGCCCGACCAGCACCACGAACTCGCCACGGTCGACGTCCAGGTCGATCCCGGCCACCGCGGTCAGCTCGCCGGGGCGGCCCGCCGTCCGGATCCGGAAGGACATTCCGACGTCCCGGAGACTGATCTTGGCGGTCATCGTTTCGCGTCCTTCGAAGCCGAGGCGAGATCGTTGAACTCGTTGGTGTAGAGGTCCGTGGCCTTCACCTGACCGCCCTTGATGTCGCCGCGTTCGGCCAGCCAGTTGATCCAGAGCGTCAGCTCGTCGTCGGTGATCCGGCCACCGGTGAGCGCCACACCGGTCGACTTCCAGTACTTGAGGGTGTCGGCGTCCTCGTTGCGCCCGCGTTTCCGGACGATCTGGGTGAACCGGTCGATGACCTCGTCGCGTGGCGTGCTCCTCGCCCACTCGATGGCCTTGGCGGTGCCGGTGACGAAGGTCCGGACAGTGCCCGGGTTCTGCTCGATGAACCGGTTGGTCAAGACGTACGTGCCCGCCGTGAAGGCACCGAGCAGCTCGAAGTCGTTGAACACCTGGCGAACCCCACCGGTGGCGAGCGCCTTCTCCCGGAGGATGTCACCGAGCACGGCGACCTCGATCTGCCGCTGGCGCAGGGCCTGCTCGGTGTTGACCGGCGGCAGCGCCAGCGGCTCCACCTGTTTGGCCTCCTCTTTGGACAGTCCGGTGCGGTCGAGGTAGATGTCGAGCATCGCCTCGCTGTGCGCGCCGAGCGTGTTCATGCCGACCTTCTTGCCGAGCAGGTCACGGGCGCCGCGGATCGGGCTGTCCTCGAGCACGAAGAAGCCGTTGTACTGGAGCTTGTCGACGCCGTAGTAACCGATCACCGCCTTGATCGGCGCACCGGCCGCGGCGAGCTTCACCACGGCACCGTTGAACGCGCCGCCGAAGTCGATCTGCCCGGTGGCCGCGGACTGGACGTCCTGCGGGCCGCTGATCGTGTTGCCGACCCATTCGAGCTTCACGTCCTCGAGGTAGCCGAGATCGGCGGCCAGTTCGGGCAGGATGACCTGGCCGGCCCACCCCTGGTAGCGCAACGTCCGGTTCTCGGCCCCACCGGACGCGGAACCGCATCCCACCGTCGCGGAGGCGATACCGGCTAGGGTCAATGCGAGGAATTCCCTGCGGCTGGATAACGTCACCGGACTGTCCTTTGCTCTCGGTCCCGACACAATTCGATTGTTCGGCCCGGAAGCCGGGAAGACAACATTCCGGTCGGCTGAAAATAAGTCAGCTCACAGAGTGGGACGCATTGTTTCAAATGTAAAAGTTGCACCCCAGCTGGGACATTGCCCACATCATGGGAGAAGTGAAAATATGCGGTCAACCGATGACAATCGGGAGGACAATGCCCGCACACAACGTCCAATAGCAATATGCGATCACTACCGATAAGCCCGCGTTATCAATTGTTCCGGTCGTACTCCGCCCGCGCAGCGTCGACCTCGGCCATGTGCGCCTCCGCCCACGCCTTGAGGTGGCTGATCGGTTCCAGGAGGGACAGCCCCAGCGGCGTGAGTTCGTAGTCGACACGGACGGGCACCGATGGGGTGACCGTGCGGGTCAGCAGCCCGTCCCGCTCGAGACCCCGCAGGGTCTGGGTCAGCATCTTCTGGCTCACCCCGGCGATCCGCGCGGAGAGCTGGGAGTAGCGCATCCGGCCTTGCAGACCCAGCGCCACGATCACCAGGCTCGCCCACTTGTCGCCGATCGTGTCGAGCAGCCGCCGGCTCGGGCAGGAGGCGGCGAACGCGTCGAACTGTGTCGCCGGATCGTCGGCGGTGGTCGCGTCCATGGCGCACCTCCGGGTGCGTTCACCACTCCAAAGTGCCTACTTCCCAGCAGAGAGTAAGTCACCGATGGTGGTGCAGGTCAACCCACGAGGAGATCTCCGCCATGACACTCGCGCTCGTGTCCAAGCCCGGCACTTCCACACCGGTCCTCGAGAACGTGGCGCTGCCCGCGTTGCGGCCGGACGACCTGCGAATCCACGTCACCGCGGCGTCGGTCGCTCTCATCGACGCCCTCATCGCCGCTGGACCCGCCCGGTCGATCTTCGGACTCACCGGCACGGTCGGCCTCGGCATGTCCCTCACCGGCATCATCACCGGCACAGGCGCCGACGTCACCGGCTTCGCAGTCGGCGACCAGGTCGCCGCCCTGCACGCCGACGCCACCGCCCTGGCCCGCGCGCACGCGGAGGAGACCGTCGTGCCGGCGACGGCCGCCGCGCTGCTGCCGACCGGTCTCGATCCGGTGGACGCGGCCGCCATCCCGCT
>CBIMJO010000276.1:0-9064 GCA_966244135.1 uncultured Actinocrispum sp.
CGAAAAGACGGTCGTGGCGGGTGTCCCTCGCGATCGCGGGATCCGCGACCGCGCTGGCCGCGGCCCTGCTCAGCCTGATGCCGCCGCCGATGTGGCTGACCGCCCTGGTGATCTGCGCCGCCGCCACCGCCGCCATGGTCCACCGAACGCCCCTGAGCGACGGCCCACCGACGACACCCACCTGGGAGTTGTTGCTGCGCATGGCTTTCGCCACCGCACTCGTGCTGACCTTGTCCACTTTGTCGCACCCCGCCGACCCACGGCTGGCCGGCGTGCTGGCCACGTTTCCGGCGCTGATGTTCGTCCTCGCGCCGATGGCCCACCGCCGGGACGGCGCGCCCGCCGCGATCGAGATGATGCACGGCCTGATCGCCGGACTGTTGCCGACACTGTTGTTCTACGTTGTGATCGCGGCATTCTGATGGACATCCGCCTAGCCTGGGACGGGTGATGGACGCGAGCGAACGCTATGGGCCGCGGTGGGCTGAGGGGATTTACTCGGCGCGGTGGGAGGCGTGGTTGTACGAGCTGCACTCGGCTGAGGAGTTGCAGGGGTGGGCCGGGAGGCTGGGGTGGTTCCGGTACTGCCGGGCGGTGGGTGGGCATGCGAATGATGGGGATGAGTTGCGGGTGGCGCTCCGGGTGCGTGATCGCGAGGATCTCCTTGCGGTGATGGGGAGATTGGGGATCACGCCGACGTTCGTCCCGCCGGATGTGGCGCAGCCGGTGGAAGGGGTGGCGTACGCCCCGGCGGAGTTCGAGGCGTTTCCCAGTCTGGTCCCCGGCTTTCCGGGGGTGGCGCAGCCTGGGCACGTTCGGATCAACGGCGAGAAGGCCTTTGCATGGATCCGTTCCGATCGGTTGGAACTGTCCATTGCGGACCCTGAGCGGGTATTCGACGTGACCGAGCGGGCGGTCGAGGCGGCGCTGGCGATCGAGCCCTTGCTCCATGGACAAGCGATCATCGACCCGCCCGTGGACGACCCGCATTGTGTGTGCCCCAAGTACTACTCGTCGCTATGGGGTTAGGGCGGCGTCGCGGAGCTGGCGGCGGGAGGTGATGCCGAGCTTCGCGAAGATCTTGCGGAGGTGCCATTCGACCGTGCGGGGGCTGATGTACAGGCGGGTGCCGATCTCGGGGTTGGACAGGCCTTCACGGGCCAGGCGGGCGATCTGGAACTCCTGCGCGGTCAGCTCGTCGGTCTCGGGCGCGGTTCGTTTGCGCACGGTCTCGCCGGTGGCGAGCAGCTCCCGCCGGGCCCGGTCGGCGAACGCGTCCAGGCCCATCGAGGTCAGCATGTCGTTGGCGGTGCGCAGATGTTCCCGCGCGTCGACCCGATGTCCCTCGCGCCGCGACCACTCCCCGAACAGCAGGTGACTGCGGGCCAGGTCCACCCGCAAGCCGGTCGCCGCCAGTCGCGCGATCGACTCGCGGTACAGCCCGGCGACATCCCCCGAACCGCTCAACGCACGCACCCGCGCGTCGATGCCCAACGCCCAGTCGGTGCGCATGGCCAGCGCCCGCTCCGAGGACCGGGCCACGGCGGCGGAAAGGTCCGCGCCGGTGCGGGAAGCGGCCTCGGCGAACTCGGCCGTGATCAGCCCCTGGAACCCGACGTCGTCCCGCGCGAAAACCTCCTGCGCGGCCGTCAAAGCCACATCATGCCGGCCGAGTCCATTGTGGAACACCGCGCTCGCGTAGTCCGCCAACGCGATCAGCCGCCACTGTCCCCGCGAAGTAGCCTCGCGCACTGTGGACGCGATCAGCTCCGCCGCCCCCGAACCCCGGTGCGCCGCGACGAGCACGGCGGCATACCCGACCGGTGGGTTCCCGGTGACATCGCCGATCAGCCGGTCCTCATCGGCCAGCGCCGCCGCTTCGGCCACCTCCCCGGCCAGCAGCTCGGTGATCGCCTGGAAGTTCAGCCCGAACTGCAGCTGCACCAACGCCCCGCTCGACCGCGCGAGCCGGACCTGGCGCCGGGCAAGGGAACGCGTGGCCTCGAAGTCCCAGGCCTCGGTGGCAACGGTGCCGGCGGCCCGGTTGCCCATCAGCCACAACATCCGCCCCACATCGAAAGCGCCCTCGTCCAACGCGAGAACGGCTGACAGAGCGGCAGGCAGCAACGAGGAAGCCGCCGAGTAGCCCTGGGTGAACCGAGTGGCCAGCGCGTCCAGCACGAGGTCGACCGCGCGAGGCGGCGAAGGAGCGGGTGGAGCCTCGACAGCCGCGGCGGCCGCCTCCGCGACGTCACCCGCCCACAACCCGGCCCCGACCGCCTCCAAGTACGTCTCCCGGGCCCGCGAGGCGTCCAGCGGCGCGAGCCGCCGGGCCGCGCTCAGCAGCAACCCGGCCGCCTCCCCGCTCCGCCGCTGGTCGAACGCGATCTGCCCACGCAGGTGCTCCGCCTCGGCACTCCGCAGAGCGTCAGAAGGACCGGCCTCGACCGCGGTCAGCAACTCCAACGCCGAACCCAACGCGCCTGCGTCCCGCTTCGCCCGGGCCGCGGCGAGTTCGCGCTGGGCCCGCCGCGACGGTTCGGGTGTGAGCAAGGCCGCCTGCTCCAGGAACGCCGCCGCCGCAACGAGTCCGCCCCGCGCCTGAGCCCGGCCCGCGGACCGTTCGAGGTCGGCCGCCACGTCCTCGGCCGGGGTGATGGTGGCTTGGGCGCGATGCCAGGCACGACGGTCCGGATCCGCCTCTGGGTCGGTCACCTCGGCCAGCGCCCGGTGCGCCTCCTGCCGGTCCCGCGCCGGGGCGGACCGGTAGACCGCCGAACGCACCAGCGGATGCTTGAACCGGACCCGCCGGCCGAACTCGATCAGCCCGGTCGCCTCGGCCGCGGCGGCCGGATCGGCACCGAGCCCGAGCACCCCGGCGGCCCGCCAGAGCAGGGTCGCGTCGCCCAGCGGCTCGGCGGCGGCGGTCAGCAGCAACCGCCGGGTGTCGTCCGGCAGCCCGGCCAGCTGCCGGACGAAGCATTCTTCGATCCGCCCGGTCAACGCCTCGCCATCGGGTTGCCCGAACCCGCCGGCCAGCTCGGCCGCTGTCCACGCGCGGGGGAGTTCCAGCAGCGCCAGGGGGTTGCCGTGGGTCTCGGCGACGATCCGGTCGCGGACCAGGCCGTCCACCGGCCCCCTGACCACCGAGTCCAGCAGCGTGCGCGCCTCCGCGTCGCTCAGCCCGCGCACCACCAGCTCCGGCAGGCCGGACAGGTCAGGGTCGGCGTCACGCACCGCGAACACCAGGACGATCCGTTCCGCGAGCAGCCGCCGTGCCACGAACGCAAGCGTCTGCGCGGAGACCCGGTCCAGCCATTGGGCGTCGTCGATCACGCACACCAGCGGCTGTTGCTCGGCTGTGTCGGCCAACAGGTTCAGCACGGCCAGCCCGACCATGAACCGGTCCGGCGGGTCGCCCGCGGTCAGGCCGAACGCCGTGCCGAGCGCATCCCGCTGGGGAGCGGGCAGGCGGTCGAGCCGGTCCAGGCAGTGCCCGCAGAGCTGGTGCAACCCGGCGTAGGCCAGCTCACGCTCGGACTCCACGCCCGACGCCCGCAGGATGCGGCAGCTCGCAGCCCGCGCCTGCAGGTACTCCAGCAGCGCGGTCTTGCCGATCCCGGCCTCACCTCGCAGGACCAGCACCTGGCTCTGCCCGGCGCCGGCGGCCGTGAGCAGCCGGTCCAGGGTCTCGCTCTCCCTCTGCCGACCTAGCAACCCCGCCATGACCACCGCCTTCGCGCCAGCCCAGGCACTTTATCGCGCACACGGGTCCCGCGCCCGGGTGCGGACCAGGGTGTTCCACGGGCGCGAAGGACCTGCCTGTGGAGCCACTCTTACGTCATGGCAATCAGCCATCGAGAACAGGGAGTTCGGATCATGGACATGAAGCTTGAGGTCGTCGTCCTGCCCGTGTCGGATGTGGACCGGGCGCAGCACTTCTACACGACGCTGGACTGGCGGCTGGACGCCGAGTTCGCCGGCGAGAACGGCTTCCGGGTGGTCCAGCTGACCCCGCCCGGGTCGCACGCGTCGATCATCTTCGGCCAGGGCGTCACCACCGCTGAGCCCGGCTCAGCCCAGGGCCTGCTGCTTGCTGTCGAGGACGTCGACAAGGCACGCGCCGAACTGGCCGAGCGCGGCGTGAACGTCAGCGAGGTCTACCACGACGCGGGCGGCGTGTTCTACCACGCCGGCACTGACCACCGGGTGCCCGGACCGGACCCCGAGCGGCGCAGCTACTCGTCGTTCGCCTCGTTCACCGACCCGGACGGCAACGGCTGGGTCCTGCAGGAACTCACCACGCGGCTGCCCGGCCGCTGAGCAGGAAGAAGCAGTGTCATGAGGGTGACTTACGAGTCCGCGGACGACCTGGCCCAGGCCATGCGGCGGGCCGCCGAAGCCCACGGACGGTACGAAGCGGAGATCGGCCGCGAGGACGCCGACTGGCCGGACTGGTACTCCCGGTTCATGGAGCGGGAACAGCGGTTCCTGCACCTGCCCGGGCGCGTCGACCCGGCCGGCACCACAGCGGCCCACCCGGCCGCCCCGGCCAACGGCGACCCGGAGCAGGACTTCTTCCTGCGCTACGGCGCCGCGGGCCCGGAATGGGATTTCTCGGACGACTGACCAGGCGAGCGGGCGGGCCAGCGCCACCGGCCCGCGCTCACCATCCCGGAAAGGACAAGACGATGATCTTCTACCCGGACCAGGTCCCGGCCGCCCCGATCCCATGGCGCGAACTGCGCACAACGGTCACGCATCTCGCGTCCCGCCTGGAACACCCGGCTCGACATCCGCACCGGCGCCGCCGAGCAGCTCCAGTCATGCTTGGTGTGACAGGCCACTAGATCTTGGCCACGAACTTGATCTCGATCAGCTGCTCCGGCAGAGCCAGCCGGGGCGTGGTCAGGATCGTGCTGGCGACCCGCGGTCGTTCCTGGCCGTACGCCTCCTTGCGCACTGGTCCGGCGGCCGCGAAGGCCGTGTCCATGTCCAGCACGTACAGCACCTCCTCGACCACGTTGGCCAGTGAGGCGCCGAACCGGCCGAGCAGTTCCTGGGCGTTGGCGTAGGTTTGCCGCATCTGCTCGCCCATGTTCGAGAAGTCGGTGACCTTGCCGTTCTCGTCGACCGGGGCCGGCGCCACCAGGTCGTTGCCCTTGTGGGACAGCTGGCCGGACAGGTATCGCCGCGGCCACTGGCTTCGGCACGGCCACCAACTTCCGCGCCGTGTTCCGCCGCGAGGTCGGCGCTACGCCCAGCGCCTACCGCAAGGCGATGCAGGATTAGGCAAGAGCCGGAGAGTTCTGGACTGCCGGTGCCCGGTGCGCGCCTGCTTGCATGGTCGGGTGACCAGCCACAGTGAGATCTCCCTCTGTGTCAACGATGTGACGCACGAGTTGCGAGTGGACAATCGCACGACGTTGCTCGACGCCCTTCGCGAGCGGATCGGCGCCACTGGCGCGAAGAAGGGCTGTGACCACGGCCAGTGCGGCGCGTGCACGGTCCTGCTCGATGGCCGCCGGGTCGTGTCGTGCTTGACGTTGGCCGTGGCTGCTGAGGGTTCGTCGGTGACGACAGTCGAAGGTCTTGCCCCGGACGGGGAACTGCGGCCGATCCAGGAGGCTTTCGTCCGGCTGGACGGGTTCCAATGTGGATACTGCACCTCGGGCCAGCTCTGTTCCGCTGTGGGGATGCTGGCCGAACACGCCGACGGCTGGCCGAGCGCTGTCACCGCCGATGTGTCTGAGGCGCCCGCGCTGGACGCGGCTGAAGTGCGGGAACGGATGAGCGGGAACCTGTGCCGCTGCGGTGCTTACCCGTCGATCGTGCGTGCGGTGCTGGAGGTGGCGGAATGAAGGAGTTCGCTTACCAGCGCGTTACTGAGGTGCATGAGGCTTTGGTGGCCGCGGGTTCTGGGGCGCGGTATCTCGGCGGTGGCACGAACCTCGTTGACCTGATGAAGATGGGTGTCGAGACGCCGTCGCACCTGGTGGACGTGCGGCGGCTTCCGCTGGATGGCGTGCACGAGGGTTCCGATGGCGGGTTGGTCGTCGGTGCCACGACGACGAACAGTGACGCCGCAGCGGATCTTCAGGTGCGGCGCCGGTATCCCGCGTTGAGCCAGGCCGTGCTGGCGGGCGCTTCGGGCCAGTTGCGGAACATGGCCACCGTTGGTGGAAACCTGCTGCAGCGGACTCGGTGTGGTTATTTCGCCGACGTGTCGGAGGCTTGCAACAAACGGGTTCCGGGCAGTGGTTGTGCGGCTTTGCTGGGGGAGCACCACAACTATGCGATCTTTGGCTGGTCCCCGCAGTGTGTGGCCACGCATCCGTCGGACATGGCGGTTGCTCTCACGGCCTTCGATGCGGTCGTGCACTATGAGACGCTCGACGGGCCAGGCGCGATCCCTTTGCCCGAGTTCTATCTTCCGGTCGGCGACACGCCCGAGCGGGAGACTTCGTTGCCACCTGGTGCTTTGATCACCGCGGTCGCTTTGCCCGGAGGCGCTCCGCGGTCGCGGTACCGGAAGGTCCGCGAGCGTGCTTCCTATGCCTTCGCCACGGTCTCGATCGCGGCGGCGCTGGAGGTTCGGGACGGCCTCGTTCAGGATGTTCGGATCGCACTCGGCGGAGTGGCTTCCCGGCCTTGGCGAGCGCGTGTGGCCGAGGCGACGTTGCTAGGCGGCGCGGCCAATGCTGAGACATTCCACGAAGCGGCGACCGCCGAGCTGGCGGAAGCAGAACCATTGCGTGACAACGGGTACAAGGTGGCGTTGGCGCGCAACCTGATCGTGGCCATGCTGACCGAACTGGCGGAGGAGGGGCGATGACCAGGTTCGCTGAGGCCGTGGGCACGGCGCGGCCCAGGATCGAGGGCCGGGCCAAGGTCACCGGCGCCGCTCGTTACGCCGCCGACGAACCCATGCGGGACTTGGCCTTCGGCGTGATGGTCGTGTCCACTGTGTCCCGTGGGCGGATCATCGACATCGACGTGGACGCGGTGACGGGCATGCCGGGCGTGCTGGGCGTGATCGACCATCGGAACGCGCCCAAGCTCAACCCGGAAGCGGGCGGGTTCTTCGGCCCGGACGGTGGGCTGCAACTGTTGCAGTCGGAGGTGATCCCGCACTCCGGCCGTCCGGTCGCGCTCGTGGTGGCCGAGACCCTCGAACAAGCCCAAGCCGCCGCCGAAGCGCTCCCAGTCAGCTATGCCACGGAACCAGCCGACACTGCGTTCTCGGCCGATCATCCGGCGGCCCGGTCCGCCTCGACGGCGTTCGGCCCGGAAGCCGGCACCGGTGATCTCGAAGCCGAGCTGGCCGGGTCCGCAGTGGTGGTCGACCAACGCTACTGGACGCCCGAAGAACATTGCAGCGCAATGGAACTGCACTCGGCGACGGCCTGGTGGGAGGACGACCGCCTGCACGCGCTCGACTCCAACCAGTCGCCGTTCTTCATCGCCATGACCCTCGCCACCTTGTTCTCCCTGAACCCGCAGCAGGTACGGGTCCGGACCGAGAACGTCGGCGGCGGCTTCGGGTCCAAGGGCTTGTGCGGGCCGCAGCTGATCCTGGCCGTGATGGGCGCGCTGCTGTTCCAGCGGCCGGTCCGGGTCACGTTGTCGCGCAGGCAGGTGTTCCTGTCGACCGCGATGCGGCCGGCCACCGACCAACCGGTCCGGCTCGGTGCCGATGCCGACGGCCGGTTGCGGGCGATCCACCACGCGCCCGCGTTCGAGCTTTCGCCGTTGGTCGACTACATCGAGGGTTGCGCCGAGATCACCAAGGTCCTGTATGCGGCACCGGCGATCCGGACCCGGCTCACCGCGGTTCCGCTCGACATCCTGCCACCGTTCTCCATGCGTGGCCCGGGAACCGCGCCGGGGTCGTTCGCGCTGGAGTCCGCAATGGACGAACTCGCCGCCGCGCTGGGCATGGACCCGCTGGAACTCCGGCTGCGCAACGAACCCAGCGTCGGACCGGTGTCCGGATTGCCGTTCTCCAGCCGCAATCTGGTGGCGTGCCTGCGTGAGGGCGCCGAGCGGTTCGACTGGGCAGGACGGGATCACCGGCCGCGGATGCGCCGCGAAGGGCACCTCCTTGTCGGCACGGGACTGGCCGCGACCTCGTTCAGCAATGGGGCTTTTCCGTCCTCCGCGTCGATCACCGCGGAGGCGGATGGAACTTTCACCGTCACCATCGGCGCGACCGATCTGGGCACAGGTGCGCGAACCGCGTTGACCGCTATCGCGGCCGACGCATTGGGTGTTGAGCCCGAGCGGGTGCGGTTCCGGATCTCGGACAGTGATCTTGGCCCCGCGTGGGGCGCGGGTGGTTCGCGGGGAACGACTTCGTGGACCTGGGCGATCACCCAGGCCGCGGCTCAGCTGCGTGACCACAGTGGACCGTTGCCGGTGACCGTCACCGCCGACTCAACAGAAGCGTTGAGCCGGTTGCCTTTGCTGGAGCGCCACGCGTTCAGCGCCGTCTTCGCCGAGGTGACCGTCGATCCGGCGACCGGCGAGGTGCGGGTCCGGCGGCTGCTCGGGATGTTCGCCATCGGCCGGGTGGTCAACCCGTTGCTGGCCCGCAGCCAGGTCATCGGCGGGATGATCGGCGGGCTGTCCATGGCGTTGCACGAGGAAGGCATCCGTGACCGCGTTACCGGCCGCCACGTCAACGCCGACTTCGCGGGATATCACATTGCCGCGCACGCGGACGTTCCCGATGTCGAGGCGGACTTCGTGCCTGATGACGAACCCGGTATGCCGCTGGGCATCAAAGGCGCCGGTGAGATCGGCAATGTCGGTACGGCTGCGGCGATCGCCAATGCCGTGTGGCACGCCACCGGCCGTCGTCACCGGAGTCTGCCGCTGCGGCTGGACCGTGTGGTGGAAGAGGTACCGTGCACGGGTGGAGATCTTCGACGATCTTGAGGCCGAGTACGACCGGCTGGACGGCATCTTCTCGGGCCTGTCCGCCGCGGACTGGGCGACGCCGTCACTGGCGGCCGGCTGGACCGCGGTCGACGTGCTGCTGCACCTGGCGCAGACCGAGGAG
>CBIMJO010000277.1:0-9052 GCA_966244135.1 uncultured Actinocrispum sp.
GTCGGTGGACCAGACATGAGTAACTAACAGAACCTTTATCCCAACCCGGACAAAGGTGACCAACTGCAAGTGGGCGAATCGGACAGCGGAACCTACAGTCCCCTGGCATGAGTGCGCAGGAGAACAAGGAGTTCGTGCGTGGTGTGTTCGCGCAGATGGCCGCGGGCAACGGGCGGGCGCTCACCGACGCGATGGCCGACGACTTCCGGTGGGTGATCCCGGGACAGTCGGAGTGGGCGGGTACCTGGGAGTCGAAGGCCGCCGTGCTGCACCAGCTGCTGCTGCCGCTGATGTCGCAGTTCGAGGGGGAGTACCGCAGCGAGGTGGACCTGATCCTGGCCGACGGCGACCACGTGATGGTGAAGTCGCGCGGGTCCACGAAGACCAGGAACGGCGAGCCCTACGACCAGACCTACTGCTACATCTTCCGGGTGGACCAGGGAAAGCTCGCCGAAGTGACCGAGTTCTGTGACACCTCGCTGGTCGAGCGGGTGCTCGAACCCCCGGCCCGGTAGGGAGCGGATGGCGTGAGCAGATCGATAGCCCCGGACGGCCGCGCGGTCGTCCTCACCGGAGCGTCGTCGGGCCTCGGCTGGGCGGCCGCGCTGCACCTGGAAACCTTGGGGTTCCAGGTGTTCGCGGGCGTCCGCAAGGTCAAGGACGGCGAGCGGCTCCTCGCGGAGTCGCTGCACGGCCGCATCCGGCCGGTCATCCTCGACGTGACCGACCCGGACCAGATCCGCGCGGCGGCAAAGGAAGTCGAGCAGACCACGGGTTCCTTGTGGGCGTTGGTGAACAACGCGGGCATCAGCATCCCCGGGCCGCTGGAATGCCTTGACCCGGACCGGCTTCGGCTGCAGCTGGACACCAATGTGGTGGGACAGCTGGCGGTCATCCAGGCGTTCCTGCCGATGCTGCGCGCCAGCAAGGGCCGGATCGTGAACGTCACCTCCGGGCTCGGCCGGATCGCGGTGCCCTACCTCGGTGCGTACGCGGCCGCGCAGTTCGCCAAGGAGGGCATGAGCGACGCCCTGAGACGTGAGCTGAAACCCTTTGGTGTCAGCGTATCCGTGGTTCAGCCCGGGGTGATCGTCACGCCGATCTGGGACAAGCTGACGAACCTGGTGCACGAGGTGCTCGCGAGCGGACGCCCGGAAACGACCCGGCTGTATCGCGACTCGTTCCTCAACTTCCTCACCACGAGCGAGCAATCGGCGCAGGAGAGCAAGACGCAGCCCGCCGACTTCGCGAAGGTGGTGGCCCGCTCGTTGACCGATGCCCGGCCGAAGACGCGCTATCCGGTGGGAACCGACATGGTGGCCGCGACGATCCTGTCCCGTGTCCTGCCGGATCGCGTGCTGGACAAGCGGTTCACGGCAGCCTGAGCGACTACGGAGCGGGTGACCGCTCCGCTGGGGCGGTGTCCAGGGCTGGATGGGCGTCCACGTCTCGGGCGCGGGCGAGCTGGGTGACGCCGAAGGCGGCCAGCAGAGCGCAGGCCACCGCGAGGAAGACCTCGACCTTGGTGGTGGCCAGGGTCTCGTTCAACAACACCACGCCGATGATCGTGGCCGTGGCGGGGTTCACGATGTTGGTGACGGCGAGAGGAGCGCTGAGGCCGTCGCGGTAGGAGCGTTGGGTGAGCAAGGTCGCGACGACGGCGAACGTGCCGATGGCGACGATCGCGAGAATCGACAACGGTTGTAACAGCGTTCCGAGGCCGCCGTCACCAACGGTCACGACCATGGTCTGGCACAAGGCCGAGCAGACACTGAACGCCATGCCGCCCGCGATGGCCTCCCACAGCGTCGACGCGCCCGGCCGCCGCCCCAGGAAACCGAACACTGTGATCAGAACGACTGTCGCGGCCACGAGCCCGACGAGTGCGCCGGAACCGAGCGTGCCATGGCTGCCGGTGGTGGTGATGATCAAGCTGAGCCCGGCCAGGCCGACGACCGTGCTGATCATGCCGCTGAGCTCGAGCCGGGTCGCCCGGCGGTGCGCGCTCGCGGCGGACAACGGCACGGCGATCACCAGCGTGAGCACGCCCAGCGGCTGGATCAGCGACAACGGGCCGAATTTCAGCGATGTGACGTGCAGCGCGGCGCCGAGGCCGTTGAGCCCCATGGCAGCCCACAACACCGGTACGCGCGCCAGCTGGCCGACGGTGAGATGGGCATGGCGCGCCTGGATCAGCGCCGCCACCGCGTAGGCGATGGCGACCGCGACGCACAGCACGATCGCGATGATCAGGTTCGTCATGGCAGGCAGCAGCCCATCTTGGTCCCCCGGTGCAAAGGTTGTGGTAATCCCAGCTTAGCGCCCGAAAGATCACGGTTCCGGCATCACCACCCCTGAATACGTGGCGAAACGCTTTGATCGCACGCAGTTACCTGAGAGTGTGCACCGCCGCGGCCAGTCTGTCCACATCGGACTCGTTGGTGTACGGGGCGATCCCGGCCCGGACCGCGCCCGCGTCGCCGATGCCCAGCCAGCGGGCGCACTCCAGGGCGTAGAACGTGCCCGCGGGGGCGTTCACGTTGTGGGTGGCCAGTTTCCGGTACACCTCCATCGGGGTCACGCCGGCGACGTTGAACAACAGCGTCGGCGTACGGTCCCGCGTGGGTGAGCCGTACTGGCGGACGCCGTCCAGCGAGGTCTCCAGCCGGGTCAGCAGCGAGTGCTCGTGGTCCTCCAGCGCCCGCATCGACCTGGCCAGCCGGGTCCGGCGCGGGCCGGTGCCGGGCACGAGATCGGCGAGGAAGTCGATCGCCGCGGTGGTCCCGGCCAGCAGCTCGTAGGGGAGCGTGCCGTACTCGAACCGCTCGGGCACGTCGTTGGTGGCGGGCATGAGCTTGTCCGGGCGCAGCGACTCCAGCAGCGCCGGGCGCGCGGCGACGATGCCCAGGTGCGGACCCAGGAACTTGTACGGCGAGCACGCGTAGAAGTCCGCCCCCAGCGCCTCGACGTCCACCCACGCGTGCGGCGTGAGGTGCACCCCGTCGACGTACAGCAGCGCCCCGACCGAGTGCACCAGCGGAGCGATCCGCGCGATCGACGGCCGCGTGCCGAGCAGGTTCGACGCGGCCGTCACAGCGACGACGCGCGTCCGGGTGCTCAACAGGCTGCTGATCGCCGCGACCGGCAGCTCCCCGGTGGCCCGGTCGAACTCCGCCCAGCGCACCAGGGCGCCGCGCGCCTCGGCGGCGTGCACCCACGGCCGGATGTTGGCGTCGTGGTCCATCTTGGTCACGACCACCTCGTCCCCGGGCAGCCACTGTTTGGCCAGCGTGCGGGACAGGTCGTAGGTCAGCTGCGTCATGCTCCGGCCGAACATGATCCCGGCCGGCTGTGCCCCCAGCAGGTCCGCGGCCGCGTGGCGGGCTTCCGCCACTATCTGCTCCGCGCGCTGCTCGGCCTTGGTCACCGAGCCGCGGTTGGACACGGCCGCCCGCAACGTGCCCGCCACGGCGTCCGCGACCACGTCAGGGACCTGGGACCCGCCCGGCCCGTCGAAGTGCGCGGCGCCCTCGTTCAGCGCCGGGAAGTGGGCGCGGACCTTGTCGACGTCGTACGTCATACGTGCAGCCTAAGCACCGCGTGCTTGCGTGAAGCAGTGAATCACTGGTTCACTTCTTGCATGCCCTACCGGCGAACCCCCAGAGTCCAGGCGCGGATGGACGACCAGCGCGCCGCGATCCTGCAGGCCGCGATCGACCTCGTGGCCGAGCAGGGCTACGCGGGCTGCTCGATGGCCGCGGTCGCGGCCCGCGCCGGGATCGCCACCGGCACGATGTACAAGCACTTCACCAGCAAGACCGAGCTCGCCGTCGAGCTGTTCCGCCGGGTCTGCGGGCACGAGGTCGACGCGGTCGCCCAGGCCGCCGCCCGGCCCGGTGACCTGGTGCAACGAGTCGTCGCGGTGGTCGAGACCTTCGCGTCCCGCGCCCTGAAGTCCCCCCGCCTGGCCTACGCCCTGCTCGTCGAGCCGGTCGACCCCGCGGTGGACGAGGAGCGCCTGGTGTTCCGCCGGACGTTCCGGGACATCGCCGCCGAACGGATCGCCGAGGCGGTGGCCACCGGCGTCCTGCCCCCGCAGAACGCCGAGATCACCGCCGCCGCCCTGATCGGCGCGCTCGGCGAGATCCTGGTCGGCCCGTTGGCCGCAGGAGCCCAGATCAACGAAAACCAAGTAGACGCTGTGCCCGATGCCTTTCCCGAACTCATCGCGTTCACATTGCGCGCCCTCGGAGGTTCCGATGCCCACTCATGAGGTCACCAACCAGGTTCCGCCACTCGCCGGGCACGACGTCGCTGCCGACCCGGCCCTGCTGGAAGGCCTGCGGCGGCACGGCGCCGGCTGGGCCGAGGACGAGTTGCACACCCTGGGACGGCTCGCGGGCAGCCAGGAGTGGCAGGACCGCGGCCGGGTGGTCAACGAGAACGAACCCGTCCTGCGCACCCACGACCGCTACGGCAACCGGATCGACGAGGTCGAGTTCCACCCCTGCTGGCACGAGCTGATGACCGTCGCCGTCGAACACGGCGTGCACGCGGCGCCCTGGGCCGACTCGACGCCCGGCGCGCACGTCGCCCGCGCGGCCAAGCTGTATGTGTGGGGCCAGGTCGACGCCGGGCACACCTGCCCGATCTCGATGACCTACGCCGCCATCCCCGCGCTGCGCGCGAACGCCGATCTCGCCGCCGAGTTCGAGCCGCTGCTCACCGCGCGCACCTACGACTTCGGGCTGCGCGTGCCGTCGGGCAAACGCGGCCTGATCGCGGGCATGTCGATGACCGAGAAGCAGGGCGGCTCGGACGTCCGCACGAACACCACAGTGGCCACTCCGGCCGGGGACGGCACGTACCGGTTGGTGGGACACAAGTGGTTCACGTCCGCGCCGATGTCGGACATGTTCCTGACCCTCGCACAGGCACCCGGTGGGCTGTCTTGCTTCCTGCTGCCGCGCGTGCTGCCGGACGGCACCCGCAACCCGATCCGCCTGCAGCGGTTGAAGGACAAGCTCGGCAACCGGTCGAACGCGTCCGCCGAGATCGAGTACGAGAACGCCGTCGGCTGGCCGCTGGGCGCCGAGGGCGAGGGCGTGCGGACGATCATCCAGATGGTCAACAACACCCGCTTGGACTGCACGATCGGCAGCGCCGCCGGGATGCGGTTCGGTGCCGTGCAAGCGGTTCACCACGCGAGCCACCGGCGGGCGTTCGGGGCGCGGCTGGTGGACCAGCCGTTGATGCGCAACGTCCTGGCGGACCTGATCGTCGAGTCGGAGGCCGCGACGACGGTCGCGATGCGGCTCGCGGGCGCGTCGGACGCGGCCCTGCAGGGCTCGCCGGACGAGGAGCTGTTGCGCCGGCTCGGGCTCGCGGTGAGCAAGTACTGGGTCTGCAAACGGGCCCCGATCCACGCGGCCGAGGCCCTGGAGTGCCTGGGCGGCAACGGGTACGTCGAGGAGTCGGGGATGCCGCGGCTGTACCGGGAGGCGCCGCTGCAGTCCATCTGGGAGGGATCCGGCAACGTCGCCGCGCTCGACACGCTGCGCGCGATGGCCCGGCAGCCGCAGACCGTGGAGGCCTACTTCGCCGAGGTCGAGCAGGCCACCGGCGCGGACGCCCGGCTGGACCAGGCCGTCATCGGCCTGCGCAAGGAACTGTCCGATGTGGACGACATCGAGTACCGGGCGCGGCACCTGGTGCAGACGATGGCGTTGGTGCTGCAGGGTTCGCTGCTCGTGCGGCACGGTGTCCCGGCGGTCGCGGACGCGTTCTGCGCCTCGCGGTTCGGCGAGTGGGCGGGCGCTTTTGGCGCGCTGCCACCGGGTGTGGACACCAAGGCGATCATCGAACGCGCTATGTGATCGCGTTCCACAGGGAGTCGACGAGCGCGGCCACGTCGTCCGGCTGATCGGCGAGATCGCCGATCGGCCGGACCTCGACGGTCAGCGCTTTGTTGGTGCGCGAGCACAACGAGGTGTGCGTGCCGTTCGGCCCCGGCGGCTGCCCGGCGGGCGTCGGGTCGTTGCGCACCACGCACGACACCTCACCGAACTCCTCGGCCGACTGTGTGGGTTTCGCCAACCGGTAGCGCTGATAGTCCTCGTAGGGCACGTACAACGGGTGCGCCGACGGGGCCCGGTAGATCTGGACGGAAAGTTGCTGCCGCAGATCTCGTCCGGCGTACAACTGAACGACGGCGGCTGCCCCGCCGTGGGCCTGCGACAGCAGTTCCGAGCTTTTCGCGTTCTGCTCCAGGATCTTCTGCTGGATGTCCGGCCGCCCCGACGCCCGGACATCGAGCTTGTCGTACCGCAGATAGGCGCCCACCCGCGCCGGTGGGTCGATGGGCTGCTTGTCGATGTACGTGCCCGTCGCGTTGAGCACCCACGCCCCGCCGACGATCACGCCCGCGGTCGCGAGCCCGCCCAGACCAGCCATCAGCAGAGCCCAGGGAACACGCACAACACCAAGGTTAGGACACGAACGCCCAGATTTCCTCGACCAGTTCGGCGACTTTTGACGGAGTCTGGGACACCACACCGGCCGGGGTCACCTCGACGGTCAGTGTCTCGCTGGACCGCGTGCAGCGGGCAGCCCGGTCGAGAGTGCTGATCAGCACGCAGGAAACATCGCCGTGCTGCTGGATGGTCTGCTGGGCCGCGTCGCCGAACGGGACGAACGGCGGGTTGGCCGTCCGGTCGCGGTAGACCTGGATCATGACCTGGGAGCTGATGCCCGGGTCGGCCAGGTGCGCGTAGAGCGCCGCCGCGCCGCCGTGCGACTCCGACAACCGTTTGGTGTTCTCCTGCGTGGCTTTGCGTTCGTTCTCGATCGCCCGCGTGACCCGGGGGCTCTGGCCCGCCAGCACCCGCTCGTACGGCTCGAACGGGCCGACCTTGGTCAGCGCCGGGATCGGCCGGGTGTCCGGGTGGGCGCTGGTGCCGGTCGCCAGCCAGACGCCGCCGATCGCCAGCGCGCCCACGGCGAGGCCGGCCAGCCCGGCCAGCAACCACATTCCGGGCGGGTACCCGGGTTTCGGTGGCGGGTCCGGGCGGACCGGAACGGACTCGAGGATCGGTTCAGCCACCATCCGATGGTAGCCGCGAACCGGGCTTGCGCAGAGAGAACTGCCAGGCGTCCAGATATCCCGCCCGGAAGCCTGCCTCGCAGTACGCCAGGTAGAAGTCCCACATCCGGCGGAACACCGGATCGAACCCGGCCTCGGCGATCCGGCCCCAGCCGGCGTGGAATCGCTCCCGCCACTCGTGCAGGGTCAGCGCGTAGTGCGGGCCCAGCTGGCGGCGGGAGGTCATCTGCAGGCCCGCGGTGGCCACGTTGTCCTGGATCGCGGGCACCGACAACAGTTGCCCGCCCGGGAAAACGTACTTGTGGATCCAGGTGTACGAGTGGCGGGTGGCCAGCATCCGGTCGTGCGGCAAGGTGATCGCCTGCAGGCCGACCTGCCCGCCGGGCTTGAGCACGCGCGAGATCGTGGCGAAGTAGGTCGGCCAGTACTCCTCACCGACCGCCTCGATCATCTCCACCGACACCACGGCGTCGTAATGTCCTTGTGCCTCACGGTAGTCCCGCAGCAGCACCTGGACCTGCGAGGCGAACCCGGCCTCGGCGATCCGCCGCTCGGCGAGGGCCTTCTGCTCACCGGAGATCGTCAACGTGGTCACCCGGGCACCCCGTTGGGCGGCCCGCAACGCCAGCGCGCCCCAGCCGGTGCCGATCTCCAGGATGTGCATGCCCGGCCGCACCCCGGCCAGGTCCAGGATCCCGTCGATCTTGCGGACCTGGGCCCGATGGAGATCGTCGCCGGGTCCGAACCAGGCTGACGAATACGTCATCGACGGGTCGAGGAACACCTCGAACATCTCGTTGGACAGGTCGTAGTGCCGGTGGATGTTGGTGCGCGCGCCTTCGACCGTGTTGCGCTCATCCGAGGGCCGGCTCGCGTCCACCCAGCGCCGCAACACCTGCAGCGGCTTGGGCACCAGAACCGCCATTCGCTGCGCGAACGGGGTGAGCAGGGCCGCGGGGTCGTCGCTGGTCCAGTCGCCGGCCATGTAGGCCTCGCCGAACCCGATCTTCGCGTCCACGCCGAGCCGGTGGAAGAACTCCTTGGGCCGGACCAGGGTCATCACCGGGCCGCCCGTGCCGATCCGCTCGCCGTCCGGGAAGACCACCTGGATGGGCAGGCGGCCGGCCGTGCGCCGGAACAGCTTCTCCGCGATCCACGCCCTGGCCGGGGAATGCGGGATCTCGCTGAGGCAGGGCCAGCGTTCGGTGGTCGGGGCAACTGTCGTCATTGGACACCATCCTGCGCGATGTGGTGTGGTCTAGGTACAATCGGGACCCGGCGCAGCCACAGGGCGACACCGTGCCGTCTGATCAGGACACTCGCCGGCCAGCGGAACGCCGCCCGCAGCACGGTTCTTGGCGTGATCGGCACGCTCGTGCCCCGCAGGGTGGCCACGAGCGGGATCTCGTTGTTTTGCTTGAGTGTGATGGTCACCGACAGCCGGTCGCCGGGCCGGGGCAGCCGCATCCGGTAGGTCCCGCCCATCTGCTGGAACGGCGAGACGTAGAACTCCTTGCCGGTGCTGGCCTTGTCCTGGGCGTCGGTGGTCAGCAGGTAGCAATGCCGTTCGCTGTAAGTGTTGTGGACCTCGGCGACGACACACGTCGTGTTGTTCTCCGCGTCAAGACACCAGAACACGCTGATCGGGTTGAACACGTGGCCGAGGATTCTGGCGTTGGCCAGCATCAGGATCTTGCCGGTGGCTTCGACGCCTTGCTTGGCCAGCCAGGCCTCGAGGTTCGCGCGGATCGTGCGGTCCGGCCGGCCGAGGTGGTCGCGGGCCTCGAACCGGGCGAACGGCCGGAGCCACCAGGACAGTCGCGGCAACTCGTCCAGGTCGACCAGCCACATCGCGACCCTGTGCCGGAACGCCTTGTGCGGCTTGACGTTCCGGAAGTGGGCGACCTCGGCCTCGTAGTAGTCGTCCTGGTGGGTGAAGTGGACGATGGC
>CBIMJO010000278.1:0-9018 GCA_966244135.1 uncultured Actinocrispum sp.
ACGATCGAGGCGCTACCGCCTGCGCAGGTAGGCTCTTGACCGATGTAGCAGGGCGGATAAGGAAGGTGGCGCGGTGGCGCTCGTCGTCCAGAAGTACGGCGGTTCCTCGGTGGAGAACGCGGACCGCATAAAGCGGGTGGCCGAGCGAATCGTGGCGACCAAGAAGGCCGGCAACGACGTGGTCGTGGCGGTCTCGGCGATGGGTGACACCACCGACGAGCTGCTGGACCTGGCCAACCAGGTCGCGCCGGTGCCGCCGGCCCGTGAGCTGGACATGTTGCTGACCTCGGGCGAGCGGATCTCGAT
Organism: uncultured Actinocrispum sp.; assembly: GCA_966244135.1. Taxonomy (GTDB): domain Bacteria; phylum Actinomycetota; class Actinomycetes; order Mycobacteriales; family Pseudonocardiaceae; genus Kibdelosporangium. The sequence goes on from CBIMJO010000278.1 coordinate 307, forward strand.
GTCGCTGCTGGCCATGGCGATCCACGCGCAGGGCCTGGAGGCCCGCTCGTACACCGGCTCGCAGGCTGGGGTGATCACGACCGCGGCGCACGGCAACGCGCGGATCATCGACGTGACGCCCAGCCGGATCCAGGAGGCGCTGGACGACGGGGCGATCGCCATCGTCGCCGGCTTCCAGGGGGTCAGCCAGGGCACGCGGGAGATCACCACGCTCGGCCGCGGTGGCACGGACACCACCGCGGTGGCGCTCGCGGCCGCGCTGAACGCGGATGTCTGCGAGATCTACACCGACGTGGACGGCGTGTTCACCGCCGACCCACGGATCGTGCCCAACGCCAAGCACCTCGAGCAGATCACCTACGAGGAGATGCTCGAGATGGCCGCCAGCGGCGCCAAGGTGCTGATGCTGCGGTGCGTCGAGTACGCCCGCCGCTACGGCGTGCCGGTCCGTGTCCGTTCGTCGTTCAACCAGAAGCCCGGCACCGTCGTGACCGGGTCGATCGAGGAGCTCTCCGTGGAACAAGCGATGATCACCGGGGTCGCGCACGACCGTTCCGAGGCGAAGGTGACGGTCACCGGCGTGCCGGACAAGACCGGCGTCGCCGCCCGGATCTTCCGGGTGATCGCCGACTCGGAGATCGACATCGACATGGTGCTGCAGAACGTCTCGTCGACGCACTCCGGCCGCACCGACATCACGTTCACGCTGTCGAAGTCCAACGGCCCGCTGGCCGTGGCCGCGCTGGAGAAGGTGCGCGAGGAGCTCGGCTTCGAGCAGGTGCTGTACGACGACCACGTGGGCAAGCTGTCCCTGGTCGGCGCGGGTATGCGGTCGCACCCCGGTGTGACGGCGACCTTCTGTGAGGCGCTGGCGGGGGCCGGCGTGAACATCGAGATCATCAACACCTCGGAGATCCGCATCTCGGTGCTGATCCGGGACACCCAGCTGGACGAGGCCGTGCGGGCCATCCACGAGGCGTTCGGCCTCGGTGGGGACGAGGAGGCGATTGTGTACGCGGGGAGTGGTCGCTGATGGCACCGGTACTTGCCCTGGTCGGCGCCACCGGTGCGGTCGGCGGCGTCATGATGGACATCATCAACGGCCGCGAGTCCGTGCCGTGGGGCGAGATCCGGCTGATCGCGTCACCGCGGTCGGCGGGCCGCAAGTTCACCGTGCGCGGGCAGGAGCTGACCGTCCAGGCGTTGTCGCCCGAGGTGTTCGACGGTGTCGACATCGCGATGTTCGACGTGCCGGACGAGGTCTCCGCCGAGTGGGCGCCGATCGCCGCGGCGCGCGGCGCGGTCGCGGTGGACAACTCGGGCGCGTTCCGGATGGACCCGGACGTGCCGCTGGTGGTGCCCGAGGTGAACGTGGACAAGATCCACGACCGGCCGCGCGGGATCATCGCCAACCCGAACTGCACGACCCTGTCGATGATGGCCGCGATCGGCGCGCTGCACCGGGAGTTCGGCCTGCGGGAGCTGGTCGTGGCGTCGTACCAGGCGGCGTCCGGCGGCGGGCAGCCCGCGATCGACCGGCTCTACGCGGAGCTGGAAGCCGTTGCGGGCAAGCAGGTCGGTGTGCGCGCGGGGGACGTGCGGGAGGCGGTCGAGGCGGCCGGACTGTCCATTGCGGACTCTCCGTTCCCGGCGCCGCTGGTGATGAACGTGGTGCCGTGGGCGGGTTCGCTCAAGGACGACGGCTGGACCTCCGAGGAGCTCAAGGTCCGCAACGAGTCCCGCAAGATCCTGGGCATCCCGGACCTGAAGGTGTCCGCGACCTGCGTGCGCGTCCCGGTGGTCACCACGCATTCCCTTGCGGTACATGCGGTTTTCGCGCGTGAGGTCACCGTTGAGGCCGCGCACAAGGTGTTCGAGGCGCAGCCGACGGTCGTGCTCGTGGACGACCCGGCGAACAAGAAGTTCCCGACCCCCGCCGACGTCGTGGGCGGCGACCCGACCTACGTCGGCCGGGTCCGCCAGGCCCTGGACTTCCCGAACACGCTGGACTTCTTCGTCAGCGGCGACAACCTGCGCAAGGGCGCGGCGCTGAACACCTACGAGATCGCCGAGGCCCTCGCGGGCTGACGGGTCAGCGCGTAGGCGCCGGCCGCGACGAGCACACCGCCGAGGCCGGCGCCGACGAAACCCCAGTTGGGCGCCGTGTGGTCGACCACGAACCCGATCACCGGCGACCCCAGCGCACTGCCGAGGGTGAACGCCGACCCTTGCAGGCCGGTCGCCTCACCGCGCACGGCCAGTGGCGCGAGCCGGCTGACCTCTTCCCCGGTGGCCGCGAGGGTCGGCGCGCACATCATCTGCGACGGCACCAACGCGAGCCCGATCACCCACCACCACCCGCTGACCAGCGCCACCGGGATGGTGAGCGCGCCGAGCAGTATCATCAAAGTGATCTGTGGCAACGATTTGTGCACCGCGCCATGCACCAGACCGCCGATCAGCGACGCGATGCACATGATCACCACCAGCGCACCGGTCCACTCCACCTCACCGTTCGCGCGCAGCACCGCGACTGCCGTGACCTCGGTGCCCGCCAACACGAAAACGGCGCCCATCCCGACGGTGAGCACACCGATCAACCGCCCGGTGAGCCACTCCCGGCGGGGCGGCCGCGGCCCGCTCGCCTGCTCATTCCCGTTGCGCGTCAACGGGTTGAACACATACAACGTGCCGCCCACCAACACCACCGCGCACGCGATCACGATCATCGCGACCGCGCTGGACGCCTGCGTCGCCAGCGCCACACCGAGCACCGGCCCCACCATGAAACTGAACTCGACGAACACCGCGTCCAGCGAGTACGCGGTGCGCCGGTGCTCCTCGGGGATGATCGTGCCGATCGCCTGCCGCCCGATGCTCATCGCGGGGACGGTGAGCACACCGCCGATGAACGCCGTGACCAGCAACCCGGTGTAGCCGAGCAGGGGCGCGGTGAACCAGAACGCCGACTGCCCGATGGTGGTGAGCACCAGCATCGGCCGCAGTCCCCACCGGTCCACGATCCGGCCCATGAACGGCGCCCCGACCGCGATCCCGATCGTCCCCGCCGCCCCGACCAGCCCCGCGGCCCCGTACCCCTTCCCCAGCGTCACGGCCACATGCAGGGTCAACGTGAGCGGCGTCGCGGTCTGCGGGATCCGCGCGAAGAACATGACGATCATCAACGCCCGGACACCCGGCAACCCCAGAACCACCCGATACCGCTGCACCACCCCAGCCGATCATCCGACCCCCACCCATCACAACCGACTTTCCAGCTGATCCACAGCCCTGCGTACTAAGAGATTTGCCGAAGGCACGAGCGGTACAGGCAACTTGTAGAATTTGTAAACTGCACTATGGTTGAGCTCATGGAGTTCGACCAGCTGATCGGGCCGCGTAGCGTGTCCAAGGTCAACCAGGTCGCGATTCCTGTCGACCTGATGCGGATCCTTGACCTTTCACCGGGTGACCGCGTGTACTTCGTTGCCGTCGGAGGTCCCGAGCCGGAGGTGCGTATCGTGCCCGCGCGAACGGTCGAACGCCGGTATCAGCGAGGTCATGGCTTGGGCGAACCACCAGCACCGGTTCACACACGACCAGAGGGAATGTCATCGTGATCGCGGCACGTCATCAGGTGTCGGCCATCCCTGGACCGGCCATAGCGGACGCTGCCAGCAAAGACCCGTTGCAAGCCGCTAGTCGCACTCTAGGCTGGTCGGGTTTCGTGTTGCCTCAGTGCCGTTTGTTCGGAGACCTTGTATCCCCAGTGGTGGAACTGCATGAGCACGTGCATGCGCAGCGCCAAGCCGAAGGTTGGCAGCCAGTGCTGGACCGCTCGGCGATCGCAATGTGGTCATGGCAAGAAAATTCGGATCGGCATCCCGCACCTGCGGCCACCATGGTCGGGGTGCTTGTGTCAGGCAGCCGTTGGCAACGAACAATGCGGGTCGCATCCCGTTTTGGTGGTTTTGGTTCCGCTGGTGTGATCACCGAAAGCGCTCGACGACCCAGTCAGCAGTGCCTGTTGTCAGCTCAGCTTCATGGCATTGGCGTTGTATGGCAATCGTTCGACGGAGGTCTGGAGCTCGCGAGTCCGGCTAGACCCGGACCAGTGGAGACAGCACGACCGACTGTTGTGTCCCGCTGGGTCGAGGAAGTCCTCTATGACCGAGCGCTCGCTGTCGGCATATTCAGCCGCTAGACCGCGGGCCTGACTCCATCAGCCGATGGCCTCCCTATCACGCAGTGAAGTCCAGTTTCCAAGAAAATCAGGCGGTTCCCACGTGTAGCTGCCTGCAGCGATCTCTTCGTGCCTGAAGATCGCCGCATCGCATCGGGCAATCCAAGCCTGCCGGCGCTGTTGGGGCGTAACCTCCTCGGCGAAGAGATCCGCACGAATCTCGTACAGCACCTCCACTGAATGCATGTACGCGAAGGCTTCAGGGCTGGTGGACGTGTTCAGCCAGCTAAGGTCCTGCCCATTACACACGCCACATTCGCACCACCACATGTGATTGTCTGGATCCGCCGCCACCGCCTGGTCGATCTTCTCAAGCCTCAGATAGGACAGGGTGTCCCGGACGAGCGCCGCCGCACTGGGAGCCGAAGGCGGTCCCCCATTAGACAGAGGAAAGAGGTGGCGCAAGCCTGTCCTAGTTCCAACAGCCGCAGCAAAGGCACCAAAGCACAGAGCGCCCAACGCAGAGGTGTCACAGCGCAACACGAAGACAGGCACGTCAAGTTGGAGCAGTTCGACAAGCCCTCTCAGCACATAGCGGACGCCCAGCGGATCAGCTGTGTGTTCGAGCATCACAGCGATGGGTACCTGCGCTTCGCGGACATGGTGATGTAGCGTGGGCAACCCATGTTTCGCGTTGAGCCAGCTTCGATGAAGTGCCAGCGGGGCAACGGTTCCTGGCTTCTCTTCGTGCACCCGTTGCAGGATGCTGAGCAAACCGGCCTCGTCGTCCTCGCCAACGTAGCCTGCATCTGGCATGACCGCCGGCAAACGCAGTCTCTGCTGTTGTCGAATCCAATTGGTGTCGAAGGAATCCGAAGCTAGCTTGCGCCTTTTCCCTGTGTACGCCGATGCATCAAGCAAGATCGGCTGGTCGAACTTCTTCTGGTCCAGGACATAGCGTGCTACTTCAAGGCCTCGTCGGCCATGCAGGACGAGGCCGCCGCCTTCACGGTCCGCTCTCTCGATCGCAAGCTCCCACGCGTCCGCATCAGTGTGAACGAGCAGAGCATGCTGCAGACGCTGTTCGAGCTCGGCGTTCGTGGTCGCGGTCATTGGGCCTCATCGGTTCGAGTGGCAACGTCTTGCGACGATGAGAAATCGAGGTAGTGGCGCCTGAACTGGCTGGGCAGCATCAAGGTGAGATCGGCAAGGTGCTGCTCGGTGTGGCCGGCGGCCAGACGTCTCGCAACGAGAGTCCTGACGGTCGAGGGACGTTCAACCGGCAGATCACCGGGTTCGCGCCGAGACCATCCGTACTGGTTGAGTCTGATACGGAAGGACTTGAGCTGCGACTGACTGATGTAACCAAGCTGCGCGGCGCGCTGGATCAACGCCGCCATTGACACCTTCCACCGCACCTTAAGCGACATGAGGCGACTGAACTGTCGTACGGTCAAGCCATCCAGATCTGGCCCGACCATGTCCGCAGGAGTCAAGAACTCGGCAGCAAAGGCATTCGCTTGGTCTTCCTGCCCATCGTCCGGCATCTCATGCATGAGCAGATGCCCAAGCTCGTGAGCAAGGGTGAAGCGTGCGCGGTCGGGTGGCAGTCCGGTATTGAGCAGGACAACTGGGTGATCGTCAAGCGGCCACATGCTCACCGCGTCCTGAGCGTCCGTCCCCAAGTGTCGAATGATGATCGCGATCCCGGCGCTTTCCAGGAGTGCCGTGAGGTTGTCGATCGGGCCGGGAGGCACACCCCAATCAGCTCGGAGCTTTGCAGCGATATCTTCGGGCGTGATAGCAGCATGCAACGGCTGACGGCTCAACGGCAGTGTTCTCGGTTCCTCAAATCCTGCCGCGAGTCGACGCTTCGACAGGCTTACCAACTGCGCCAAGCTCTCGATACGCCTGACGGTGGCAACTGCCATCCGACTGGCTCTTCGTCGGTGGTGTAAACACGTCACTTCAAGGTGCTGCAGGTTTTCCCTGTCACACAACAGAGCTGGCGGCACCTCAAGCGCAGCCGCCAACCTTCCGAGTACCTGCTCGTCAGGCGACAGGAGCCCTCGCTCGACCTTGGAGATGAAGCTCTGCGACACGTCAGCGCTCGTGGCCAGGTCGAGCTGTGTCCATCCTTTGGCCTCGCGAACCAGCACGATCATGTGGCCGGACGCTCCGGTGCCGCTCATCGGGAACTCCAGCCGACGAAGTGGTGATCAAGGTCACCAAAAACTATACCAGATCGCCTTCCAAATATTCCCACATCATTCGTTTGCAGCTCAGAGCACTCAACAGGGGATTCAGATACCCAACCTCGTCGAGATCACCGACCGTGGTCCAAGATTCACTAGTGCCGCATATTGGACTGATCGCCCTCGTAGTGCACGACTACGACGAGGCCATCGACTTCTACGTCAACGCCGTCGGCTTCGAACTCCGCGAAGACACCCCGCTGGGCGACGGCAAGCGCTGGGTGGTCATCGCCCCGAAAGACGCACAGACCGGGATCCTGCTCGCCGAAGCCTCCAACGACGAAGAGCGAGCCCGGGTCGGCGACCAGCACGGCGGACGGGTGGGTCTGTTCCTCAACACCGACGACTTCGAGGCCGACCACGCCCGGATGACCGCCGCTGGGGTTACTTTTGAGGAGGCGCCCAGACACGAGGCCTATGGCTCCGTCGCGGTGTTCCGTGATCTCTACGGCAACCGCTGGGACTTGATCCAGCCCGGGGGTTGACCGATTCAGATCAACTCATCGCATTCGGCCGAACACAGCGTGCTTTCCCTTGTACGCCAATAGGTTGACTTGGTGAAGAACCGGTAACGCCCCCTGGGATAACACCGATTTATGGGCAAGTGTCCACGGTGGATATCCTCCGCACGGGAGCCACGGGAGTTGCCCATGAGCGCCGCGATCCGGCCGCCAGAGGCCGCCACGCCGATCTTCCGCAATGGTTTCGCGACCACGGCGCTCGCGTTGGGCATCGTGGGTGTCGGTTTCGGATTGACCGTCCTGTTCGGACTGCTGGCCACCATTTTCGGGGCTTTTGCCGTGATCTTCGGGATTGTCGGGGTCGTCCGGGCCCGGAAGGGCCGCGCCACCGACGGCGGGATGGCCGCCGTGGGTGTGCTCGCGGGCCTGATCGCGGTCGCGCTGGGCATCATCGGGATGGCGACCGTCCCGGAGGCCGGTGCGCCGATCCCGATCAGCCAGGTGAACGGCGTCTAACGGTTCGCGCGGTTCACGGCGGACACGACGGCCCGCAGTGAGGCCGTGACGATCGACGAGTCGACGCCGACGCCCCACCACACCCGGTCGCCGACAGTGCATTCCACGTACGCCGCCGCGCGCGCGTCGTCGCCGGCAGTGAGAGCGTGCTCGGAGTAGTCGAGTACTCGCACGTCATAGCCCACGCTGGCCAGGGCGTCGACGAACGCGGCGATGGGGCCGTTGCCGTTCCCGGTGACCTCGTGGGTGTCGCCCTCGACGGACACGACCGCGGCGATCTCGTCGTGGCCCTGGCCGTCGTCGGACAGCCGGTGCCGCTGCAGCACGAGGGGCGTCGTCAGGGACAGGTACTCCGAGGCGAACACGTCCCACATCTGCTGCGGGCTGACCTCGCCGCCCTCGCTGTCGGTCATCTTCTGGACCACGCCGGAGAACTCGATCTGCAGCCGGCGCGGCAGCTCGAGCTGGTGCTCGGTCTTCATCACGTACGCCACGCCGCCCTTGCCGGACTGCGAGTTGACCCGGATGACGGCCTCGTAGGTGCGGCCCACGTCCTTCGGGTCGATCGGCAGGTACGGGACCTCCCACTGGAACTGGTCCACCGGCGTGCCGGCCTTGGCGGCGTCGTCGCGAAGAGCGTCGAAGCCCTTGTTGATGGCGTCCTGGTGGCTGCCGGAGAACGCGGTGAACACCAGGTCGCCGCCGTAGGGGTGGCGTTCGGGGACGGGCAGCTGGTTGCAGTACTCGACCGTGCGGCGGATCTCGTCGATGTCGGAGAAGTCGATCTGCGGGTCGATGCCCTGGCTGAACAGGTTCATCCCCAGCGTGACCAGGCAGACGTTGCCGGTCCGCTCGCCGTTGCCGAACAGGCATCCCTCGATCCGGTCCGCGCCCGCCTGATAACCCAGCTCGGCGGCGGCGACCCCGGTGCCGCGGTCGTTGTGCGGGTGTAGCGACAGGATCACCGAGTCGCGGCGCTCCAGGTTGCGGTGCATCCACTCGATGGAGTCCGCGTACACGTTCGGCGTGGCCATCTCGACGGTCGCGGGCAGGTTCAGGATCACCGGGCGCTGCGGGGTCGGCTGCCAGATCTCGGTGATCGCGTTGCACACCTCGGCCGCGTAGGACAGCTCCGTGCCGGTGTACGACTCGGGCGAGTACTCGAACCGGAAGTCCGTGTCGGTGTACTTGTCGGCGAGTTCCTGCACCATTTCCGCGGCCGAGGTGGCGATCTTCTTGATGCCCTCGCGCTCCTCGCGGAACACCACCCGGCGCTGCAGGATCGAGGTGGAGTTGT
>CBIMJO010000279.1:0-9007 GCA_966244135.1 uncultured Actinocrispum sp.
GGTTGCTCGACCCGATCACCTGCTCGTCGAGCCGGTCCACCAGCAGCGCGCGGGTCGCGAACACCGTGGCCACGCCGATCACCAGGCACACCAGGGCCAGCAGGGCGACCTGTCCGGCGATCAGCCGGGCGCTGAGCGTGCGCCGCCTATCCCGCAGGTTTGAGAACATAACCGGCGCCGCGCATGGTGTGGATCATCGGCTCCCGGCCGGAGTCGATCTTCTTGCGGAGATAGGAGATGTACAGCTCGACGATGTTGGCCTGGCCGCCGAAGTCATAGCTCCACACCCGGTCGAGGATGTGGCTCTTGCTCAGCACCCGCCGGGGGTTGCGCATCAGGAACCGCAGCAGGTCGAACTCGGTCGTGGTCAGCTGGATCTCGGTGCCGCCGCGGGTCACCTCGCGGGCGTCCTCGTCCAGCACCAGGTCGCCGACCACCAGCAGCGAGCCGGCCTCGGCCTCGGCCACCCCGGTCCGGCGCAGCAGCGCCCGCAGCCGCAGCACGACCTCCTCGATGCTGAACGGCTTGGTCACGTAGTCGTCGCCGCCCGCGGTCAGCCCGGCGAGCTTGTCCTCGATCGCGTCCTTGGCGGTCAGGAACAGCACGGCGATGGCCGGCGTGTTCGCCCGCATCCGGCGCAGCACCTCGAGGCCGTCCAGGTCGGGCAGCATGATGTCGAGCACGACGACGTCCGGCCGGAACTCCCGGGCCTCCTTGACCGCGGCCAGGCCGTTGTGCGCGGCCCGTGCCTCCCAGCCCTCGTAGCGCACCGCGAGCGTGACGAGCTCGGCCAGGGTCGGCTCGTCGTCGACGACGAGCACGCGGACCGGGCTGCCGTCCGGGCGTCGGAGCTGCGGGCGCGGGGCGTTCATCGGCACTCCTCCATCCTCAGCGGCCTCGATGTGCTCTGGCTGTGAGGTTCCTGTGTATCAGCTGTGCGCCGTTCCGCCAGCCGGCCGGGCTCATAGCCCTCGCCCAAGGCAGACACAGCGGGCACACAGGCAGGCCGCTGAACCTGGTCGCAGGACTCGAACAGGAGGACGAGATGACCGAGCAGCCCGGTGTCAATCAGCACAGCGCCCCGGTTCCGCCCGCGGACCAGGAACTCGCCTGGGGCGGGCAGCAGCCGCAGCGCCCGAAGCAGAAGTGGTCCGGCAAGAAGACCGCGGCGGCGATCGCGATCGCGGTGGCCGTCGCCGGGGCCGGTGGTTTCGCGGTCTACGCGGCCAGCGGGTCGGCGGGCGCCGCGTCCCCTTCGATGGGCGGCCCCGGTGGCGGGATGGGCGGCCCGCGCGGCGGCATGGGCGGGCCTGGCGGCGGCCTGATGAACGCGGTGCACGGCGAGTTCACCATCTCCGACGGCAACGGCGGCTACAAGACCGAGCTGATGCAGACCGGTCAGGTGACCGCGATCAGCAGCACGTCGGTGACCGCCAAGAGCGCGGACGGCTACACGAAGACGTACACGATCAACAGCAGCACGACGTTCGGCAACGGGTCCGCGTCGGACATCGCGAACGGCGACACGGTGATGATCACCGCCACGCCTTCGGGTGACGCCGCCACGGCCGACACCCTCATCGAACGCACCCAGAACGCCCAGGGCGGCCCGGACGGTGGCCAGCCGCCCGGCGGCAACGGCCAAGCCCCGCAAGGAAACTGACGTGGACGCCCGGGAGAACGGCCGGCGCAACGTCGGTCTGCTGACCGCGGCTTTGGCGGCGGTGGGCGTGGCCGGTGCCTTCGGCGTGGTCGCCATCGTGCACAACGCCGACGCGTCCACAACCACTTCGACGTCGACCTCGACGTCGTCGGGCTCGTCCACTTCGGACAGTGGCGTGTGGTCCGGCGGGAACGTCTCGCCGGGCGGCGGTCAGGCCCAGGCCCAGTCGGGTGCGTCATGATCCTGGCTACTGGCCCCGATACCGAAGACCTGCTTGCAGGGTCGAGCACCAGCGCCGCTGAGTGGCCGGTGTGGACGACCACGGCCCGGATCGTGGTGACCGAACCCCGGGCGCTGACTGAGGCCACCGCCCTGGTCAAGGCGATGCTCGCCGAGATCGACCGCGCGGCCAGCCGGTTCCGCCCGGACTCCGAGCTGAGCCGGTTGCCCTCGGGCGTTCCGGCGCAGGTCAGCCGGTTGCTGGCGGAGATGGTCCGGGTCTCGCTGGCCGCCGCGGACCGCACGCGGGGCGCGGTCGATCCGACGGTCGGCGCCGCGATGGCGGCCCTGGGCTATGACCGTGACCTCGCGGAAGTTGTTGAAGGCGAAGGAAAGCCGCGGGTCACGGTCGTTCCCGGGTGGCGGTCGGTCCACCTGCGCGGCACCGAGCTGACCGTGCCGCGCAGGGTCGTGCTCGACCTGGGCGCGACCGGGAAGGCGTTCGCGGCCGACCGGTGCGCCAGGCTGATCAGCCAGTTGTGCGGCATCGGCGTCCTGGTGAGCCTGGGCGGCGACATCGCGACCGCCGGTCCGGCACCCGATCGAGGGTGGCAGGTCCACCTGGAGGGCACCGACCAGGTGATCGCGTTGCCCGCGGGTGCGGCGATCGCCACCTCCAGCACGGAATCACGGACCTGGCGCCGGGATGGGCGAGTGCTGCACCACGTGCTCGATCCCGCCACCGGGATGCCCGCCCGGCGGATCTGGCGCAGCGCAAGCGTTGTCGCGGATCGGTGTGTGGACGCGAACATGCTGTCCACGGCCGCGCTCGTGTGGGGTGACTCGGCGCCCGGGAAGTTGCGGGAGTTCGGGGTTCCGGCGCGGCTCACCGCCGCCGACGGGTCCCCGCGGCTGTTGGGCGGATGGCCATGAACGAGGCGCTGTGGTACCTCGGGCGCGGAACGGGCCTGATGGCGTTGCTGTTGTTGAGCGTCGCCACGGCTCTGGGCATCGCGACGAGTACCGGACGGGTGCTGCCGGGGTTGCCCCGGTTCGCGGTGACCGCGTTGCACCGCAACGCCAGCCTGACCGCGGTCGTGTTCGTGATCGTCCACATTGGAACGCTGCTGCTCGACCCGGAGGCGCAGTTGCGCCTGGTGGACGTGCTGGTCCCGTTCGTGGGCGACTACCGGCCGTTCTGGCTGGGACTGGGCACGTTGGCGTTCGACCTGCTGCTGGCAGTGATGATCACCAGCCTGCTGCGTCAGCGGATCGGGCTGAAGGTGTGGCGGATCGTGCACTGGGCCGCCTATGCGCTGTGGCCGGCCGGGTTGCTGCACGCGATCGGCACGGGCACCGACGCCGCCCAGGTCTGGTACTGGGTCGCCGCCGCCCTGTCGGTGGTCACTGTCGGCGCCGCGTTCCTGTGGCGGCTCGCGCCGACCGGAGGAGGAAGAGCATGAAAACCCTGGTCGCACAGGTACTCACCGCGCCACGCGCGGAGATCCCGTGGCAGGGCGGGCCCGGCCGGTTGATCGCGCTCGCCCAGGAGGCCGGCCTGACCGGCCGTGGCGGCGCCGGGTTCCCGACCTGGCGCAAACTCACCGAGGTCGCCACCGCACACCGCCCGGTCGTGGTGGCGAACGCGGCCGAGGGCGAACCGGCCAGCCGCAAGGACGCGGAGCTGCTCGCCCGCAACCCCCATCTGGTGCTGGACGGCTTGCAACTCGCGGCCGAGACCGTCGGCGCGTCGAAGTGCTACCTGTATGCCTCGCGGATCAGCGTGGAGCACGCACGAGAAGCACTGCGCCAGAGAAAGGACCGCTGGCCGGTCACTGTTGTCGAGGCACCGGATCTGTTCGTCGCCGGTGAAGAATCCGCGGTGTTGTCCGCTGTAGACGGTAAGAAACCGCTCCCCCGCGACAAACCGAGGCTCCCGGTACACCAGGGATTCCTGGTACAGAATGTGGAAACGCTCGCACACCTGGCTTTGATCGCGCGGCACGGCCCATCCTGGTTCCGCCGCGAGGGAACCCACGACGAGCCAGGCACCTTCCTCGCCACCCTCAGCGGTGCCGTGGCGAACCCCGGCGTTCAGGAGGCGCCTTTCGGTGTCCCACTGAACGAACTACTCCAGCCGGCCGAACCCTTGCAGGCCGTCCTGGTCGGCGGCTACCACGGCCGATGGGTGCCGTGGACCAGTGAACCGGTGTCCCGGCCGGGCGCGGGCGTGTTCGTCGCGTTGGCGGAATCCGTGTGCGGCCTGGACTTCAGCGCGCAGGTCATGACCTATCTGGCCGGGCAGAGCGCTCGCCAGTGCGGGCCGTGCCTCAATGGGTTGCCGCGCATCGCCGCTCTACTGACCGCGCTGGCGCAACGGCGAGCGACACCCGCCACGGTCACGGATCTGAACACCCTGGCCGGTTTCGTCATCGGCCGCGGCGCGTGCCGTCATCCCGATGGCAGCGCGAGGTTTCTGCACAGCACGCTGACCACATTCGACGATGAGATCGCCGCGCACCTGCGCGGAACCTGCCGGAGCCGTAGATGAGCCGCCTTCATGTCGACTGGACCGCATGTGCGGGCCGGGGCCTGTGCCACGAGTTGTTACCCGAAGTGCTCGGCAGCGACCCGTGGGGTTACCCCGTGCCACGGGACGGCAGCCGGGAACCCGAGGTCCCAGAAGGACTTCGCCAGCACGCGAACACCGCTGTGTCGCTCTGCCCTAAACTGGCCATCCGGCTGATCAGTTGACCGGATTGCTCCATTCGTGGTTTCAGCTCACGTCGCTGCGGCCACGCAGGGATCCGACGACTACGGTGATGCACCTGGCGAAGCGGCCTTCTGGAGGCGCACATGGGTGAGATCGGGTCTCACGACCGGCGATGGATGGGTGTCGCCCGATCGGGGGACGCTGACTCACGGACAGCGGGAGCGGCCGCTGCCCGGGAGGCGATCACCGGCCCGGATCCGAAACTGCTGATCGTGTTCTTCTCGATCAGCCACGATCCGCACGCCCTGCTCGACGGGGTGCGGGAAGCCGTGCCGGGCATCCCGGTCGTCGGGTGTTCGACGCACGGTGAGATCGCGCCCGGCGGGCCGACCGACGGAACCGTTGTGGTGACCGCGATCGGCGGACCGGGTATCGCGGTGTCGACCGCCGCCGTGCGGTCGGTGTCGGGCCGGCAGCGTGAGGCGGGCGCGGAGATCGCGCAGTGCGTCGCGCAGGTGCCGGACCTGCCGCACCGGGTGCTGATGATGCTCACCGACGGCAAGATCCGCGAACAGGAGACCATCCTGCGCGGCGCGTACGGCGTGCTCGGCGCGAGCGTCCCGTTCGTCGGTGGCGCCGCGGGCGACGGCTGGCGGATGGCGAACACCCTGGTGCTGCACGACGACCAGGTGCTGACCAACGCGGTCGTCGGCGCCACGATCGCCTCCGAGGCGCCGCTGTCGGTGGCGTACGGGCACGGCTGGCAGAAGACCGGCGAGCCGATGATCGTGACCAGCAGCCACGACGGCCGGGTGTTCACATTGGACGACAAGCCGGCCATGGACGCCTACCTGGACCGGCTGGGCGCGCCGATCGAGGCGTACACCGACGCGGAGGCCTTCCGCGACTTCGCGCTGGCGCGGCCGCTGGGTGTGCAGCGGCGCAGCGGGGTCGAGGCGCGCAACCTGTCCACCGGGATCGACCTGGAGGGCCGGTCGATCGGCAGCGCGGGCGCGATCGACCACGGCGGGCTGACCTGGGCGATGACCGGCGACGAGACCTCGATCCTGGCCGCCACCGACTCGGTCTGCGAGAACGTGCTGGCCGAGCTGGGCGAACGCGAGCTAGTCGGGATGATCGCGTTCAGCTGCGCGGCGCTGCGGGCGGTGCTCGGCGACGACGGCATCAAGCGGGAGAACGAGCGGATCGCCAAGTGGGTCCGCGACGCGCCGTTCGCGGGTTTCTACACCTATGGGGAAATCGCCCGGATTCGTGGCATTGACGGCTTCCACAACCAGACCCTCGCGGTGTTGGCTATCTCCTGAGATGACCGACGACGAAGACGGTTGGATTCACGGCCAGCAACTCCTCGAACTGCTGGCCGTGGTCTCGTCGTACCCGGACGAGGACTCCGCGATCCGCGGCGCGGCCGAACGCGCCGCGCAGGCGCTGGAAGCCGAGGTGGCGGCGGTCGTGTTCGGCGACCGTGTGGCAGCCTCGGTCGGCTTCCCGCTCGGGCAGGTGCCCGAGGCCGAGCTGGTCGCGGTCGCCCGGCGGGAACAGGAGAAACTCGACGTCCCCGGGGTCGGCGACTGCGAGACCGTGTCCGCCAAGTGGGGTGGCACGCACCCGGGCTGCCTCCTGCTGGCGCGGTGGGGCGAGAGCTTCACCGTGCAGGAGCAGAGCCTGGTCCGCGGCATGGCCAGGTTGCTGGAGCTGACCCTGACCATGCTGCGGGCCCTGCAGCGCAGCGAGCGGCAGGCGGCCGAGAACGCCGACCTGCTGACTTCGTTGCGGCAGCGGCAAAGGCTCGTGGAGCACCTGTTCGAGATCCAGCGCGCGATCTCCCGGCGGCGGCCGTTGCAGCAGATCCTCGACATGATCACCACCGCGGCACAGGACCTGCTCGGCGACGAGATCGTGGGCCTGTGGCTGCGGGAGTCGCCGGACGGGACCGATGCCAAGCTGGTCGCGTACGTCGGCCTGCGCGCCGAGATGGCCCGGCACCGGCCCGTCCTGCCGTTGGTCGAGGCGGGGTCCGCGGGCGAGGCGATGCTCACCGACGATGTCGTTGTCCTGCACGGGTATGCGGAGACCTCGACGTTGATCGCGGAGCTGACCGATGGCCGCCTCTGCGCGTCGATGGCCGCTCCGGTACACGACAGCGGCACGGTCACCGGCAGCCTGATGGTCGGTTCCCACCGGCAGACCCGCGCCTACACCGCCTCGGATGTCCAGACGCTGCGGGCGTTCGCCGAGCACGTGTCACTGGCGCTGACCGACGCGAACACCGTCGACCGGATGTACCAGGCGTTCCACGACTCGCTGACCGGACTGGCCAGCCGCGGCCTGTTCCTGGAACAGCTCGCGAAACGCCTGGGCGCGGCCGAGCACGAGACCAAGCGCATCGCGTTGCTGTTCATCGACCTCGACCGGTTCAAGGCCGTGAACGACACCCTCGGCCACGCAGCGGGCGATGACCTGCTGACGATCACCGCGGGCCGCCTCAAGGCCCAGCTCCGCGCCACCGACGTCGCCGCCCGCTTCGGCGGCGACGAGTTCGCCGTGCTCCTCTACGGCGTGGCCACCGCCGCCGACGCCGCCCGCGTCGCCGAACGCATCCTGCGCACCCTCGGCGAGCCCATGCCCATCGCCGGCCGCCAGCTCCGCGTCAACGCCAGCATCGGCATCGCCCTGAGCACCCCCGGCATGCCCGACCCCGCCGACCTCATGCGCCGCGCGGATGTCGCGATGTACCAAGCGAAACGCAACGGCCGCGGCCGCCTCGAGATCTTCGCCGACGAGATGCTGCTGTCGTTCCCGCACGAGGTCTGACGTCCCTAGTCCTGGCCGGTGAACATCGCGAGCAGCTTGTCGGGGATGTCGTCGCCGAACAGGCTCTCTTTGAGCAGGTCGCCATCGACGGCGGCCTCGGTGCCGCGGACGAACATCACCTCCTCGAACTCGGCGAGGGCGCCCTCGACATCGTCTGGGTTCGCGGCGAGGGCTTGGCCCAGTTCGGCGCCGTCGAGCATGGCGAGGTTGGCGCCTTCGCCGTTGGGTGGCGCGAGGTGGGCGGCGTCGCCGACGAGGGTCACGCCGGGCACGCGGTCCCACCGGTGCCCGACCGGGAGGGTGTAGTGCGGGCGGTGGACCAGTGGGGTGTCGCCGTCGGTGATCAGCGCGGTGAGCTCCGAGGCCCAGCCGTCGAACTCCCGCACGATCCGCGCCCTTGCTGTGGCGTCATCGGTGAAGTCGATGGCCGCGAACCAGTCCAGCGACTCGGTGAACTCCACATAGGTGTGCAGGGTGTCGCCGCTTTCGCGGTGGGCGAAGATCCCCTTGCCCTTGGCCGGCACGATCAGCATCCCGCCGCCGACCGCTTTCGCCGCGGCCGCGTGCCTGGTGTCGGCGTCGAACAGGTAGGTCTCGACCATCGACGTGCCGTTGTACTCGGGTGTGGCGTCCGAGAGCAGCGGCCGGACCCGTGACCACGCGCCGTCCGCGCCGACCAGCAGGCTCGTGACGACGGTGCTGCCGTTGTCGAAGGTGACCTCGTGGCGGCCGTCGCCCAGCGCGCGAGCCCCGCTGACCTTGTGTCCCCATCGGACGGTGCCGTCCGGGAGCGAGTCGATCAGCATCTGCCGCAGGTCGGCGCGCTGGATCTCGGGGCGCCCGCCGGTGCCGTCGTCGCCTTTCTCGTACAGGACGCCGCCGTCCCGGTCGAGGATCCGGATCGCCTGGCGGCCCTCGACGATCCGGCCGCGGAACTCGTCCATCAGCCCGGCCGCCTCGACGGCGAGCTGCCCGTTGTAGTCGTGGATGTCGAGCATCCCGCCCTGCGCGCGGGCCGTCGGGGACGGCTCGGCCTCGTAGACGGTGGCCGGGATCCCGTGGACGTGCAGGACGCGGGCCAGCGTGAGGCCGCCGAGCCCGGCACCGGCGATCGTGACTGGAGTGGTCATGGCATTACCCCCGTACTTCTCTGGAATGTCATTCCAATCTTGGAACGGCATTCCAGATGTGTCAAGATGAGCCGCGTGACACCACGGACGCGCCGGTCGGAGGCGCTCTCCCGGGAACGGATCGTCGAGGCGGCCATCGAGCTGCTCGACACCGTGGGCGAGGACAGGCTGACGTTCAAGGTGCTGACCGAGCGCCTCGCCACCGGGGCGGGCGCGATCTACTGGCACGTTGCCAACAAAGGTGAGCTGCTCGACGCCGCGACCGACACCCTCATCGCGGCCGCGCTGGACATCGAGCCCGCCGGGTCGGCCCGGGACGACGTCCACGCAGTCGCGCTCGGTCTGTTCGACGCGATCGACGAACACCCGTGGCTGGCCACGCAGCTCGCCCTGCAGCTGTCCCGCAGTCCCGCAGCGTCGGTGACACCTCGGATCTTTGAAAGCATC
>CBIMJO010000280.1:0-8994 GCA_966244135.1 uncultured Actinocrispum sp.
AGAGCTGACCGAACTGTTCGCGCGGATGAGGTTGTTGGACAACCGGCAGGCGGCGCTGGCCCGTCGGTTGCACGCCAGCGCGCAGGTCGCACACCGCCATCTGGCGCTGCCGATCCAACGCTATGCCGAACTGGACGGGTTCACCGCGAGCAACGACGCATTTCTCACTGCTGCCGTGGAGTTGGGCGCGCAGGCGTTGCCCGCAGGGCACTTGACGATGCCGGGTTGGATGTGGCCGATGTCGACGTGATCATGTCCACCACGGTTACCGGGATCGCGGTGCCCTCGCTCGACGCCCGCATCGCGGCCCGGCTCGGGCTACGGCCGGATGTGAAACGGCTGCCACTGATGGGGCTGGGATGCGTGGCCGGAGCTGCGGGCATCGCTCGCCCGCACGACTATTTTGCGCGGTGCGCCAACGGAAACCGCGGTGCTGGTGTCAGTGGAGCTGTGCCCCTGACCTTGCAGCGGGACGATTCGACGGTGCCGAACCTGATCGCTTCCGGCCTGTTCGGGGACGGCGCGGCCGCGGTGGTGCTGGTCGGCGACGAGCGGGCCGCCGGACCCCGGGTCGTGGACACGCGCAGCCACCTGTACCCGGACACCGAACGCGCGATGGGTTGGGACGTCGGCAAAAGCGGACTACGGCTGGTGCTGGGCGCGGAAGTGCCCCAACTGGTGCACCGATATCTCGGTGGCGACGTACACGGCCTGCTCGCCAGCCACGGCCTCACGGTCCCGGATGTGGGGACCTGGATCAGCCATCCGGGTGGCCCAAGGTGATCCGGGCGATCGAGTCCGTGCTCGGCCTTGGCCACGCGATGGCCGCACCGGCCCGCTGACCGATTCCCTGCTGCTCCGTCCCCTGCTCGACGCGCCCGTCCGCATCGACCCAGACACCCACACGGCCCGCGTGCCCGCCGGCAAGACCTGGGGCGACGTCCTGCCGGAGGCGAACCGGCATGGGCTCACCGCCTTGCACGGCTCCTCCTCCACCGTCGGGGTCATCGGCTATCTGCTCGGCGGCGGCCTCAGCTTCTACGGCCGCCGTTTCGGTCTGGCCGCGAACTCGGTACGTTCTCTCAGCGTTGTGCTGGCCGACGGGACGATCGTCGAGGCGAACGCCACGCAAAACCCGGATCTCTTCTGGGCGCTGCGCGGCGGGGGCGGCGGGTTCGGCGTCGTCGTCGAGGCCGAGATCGATCTGATCCCCGTGCACCGCATCGTCACCGGCATGGCCGTCTGGAACTCCGCTGACGCCACACGGCTGGCACCGGTCTGGCAGGCATGGGCACGAACAGCCCCACCGGAGATCACGACCAGCCTCCGCATGCTGTCGCTGCCGCCGTTCCCCTTCCTCCCGCCGTACCTGGCCGGCAAACGCGTACTCGCCTTGGACGGCGCGGTGATCGCACCGACCGAGCCGGACCTGCCGACCGCCCAGCGCATCGTCGACGAGATGCTGGCCCCGCTGTCCGCTCTCGCCCGGCCCGTGGCGAACACATGGGCGGATGCTGCTCCTCAGGCCCTGCCGCTCATCCACATGGACCCGCCGCAACCGGTGCCCTTCCACTCGGACTCCGCGCTACTCCACGAGATCGACGAAGCCGACTGGGCGCAGATCCTCGACGCTGGACCGGGCCTGCTCGCGCTCGAACTACGTCAGCTCGGCGGCGCGTTCGCCGCCACCCCGGCGAACGGCGGCGCGCTCAACCGTTTCACGGCACCGCTGTTCTACTACGGGGTCGGCCTCGCGGGTGAGGAGACCATGCGAGACCTCAAGGCCGTACGGTCGGCCCTCGGTCCGTCCCTGACCGGGTTCACGGCGCCGAACTTCGTCGATCATGCCGAGCGACCGCAGCGAACGCTCGAGGAGGCGACCCTCGCCCGGGTCGAACGAGTACGCCGCTCCGCCGACCCGACCGGCCTGTTCGCCGGCGATGTCGCGGCAGCCCACGAGAAAGCCTGAGACAACATTCCACACTGTCCGGACGCGACGCCGGCACCGATGCGATCATCACAACCAACGACGGCACTGCGATCCACTTGAACACCCCCATGATCGTCCGCACGGCGTCCACCACACTGGCTGCTCCCGGCTCGCCTACACCGAAGCCCTCTCGGACGAAACCGCGCACGACTTCGCGCGCGTCCTGCGTGGCGCCCGCCGCCAGCGGATCACGCCCTACACGCCTCGCCACAACGGGAAAGTCGAGCGCTACAACCGGATCCTGTCCGAGGAATTCCTCTACGCCCGGACCTGGACCAGCGAAAACCAGCGGTCAGCAGCCCTGAACGTCTGGAACGTCCATTACAACTACCATCGACCCCACACTGCTGCGGGAAATCGGCCGCCTGCCACCAGGCTCCACGCTGGCGTCACAAACGTCACCAGGAGTACAGCGTCACGTCAACCTGCGTCTCGACGTTACGTCATCCGCCAGCAATCGACCGGTAGGCGAACCCCGGCGGCTCAGAACTGGCCGCCAGCGGGTCCACGAACGGCCGCAGCGACAAGAGCCTCCACTTCGATTGTCGAGATCGGGGCGCCGTCGGCCTTTTCCATCCACGCCATGAGTTCCTCTCCGGGCAAGTCAGCGGGTATCGGGCCAAAGTACGGCATGACGTAAACCGGGGTATTGGGTTCGCTGCGCCAGCTCGTCGACAGGGCGCCGGTGTCCACCGCGTCGTAACCGAGTTCGTCCATCAAGCCGCTGACCGATTTCTTGGCGGCTTCGTCGTCGCCCGCGATCGGCAGGGCGGAACGCTCCGGCGATCCCGACGGGCGGGCGAGTGTGAGCAACTGGTGGTGGAATACGTTGTTGAACGCCTTGACCACGGTGGCCCGCGACAGTGCCCGCTGCAGCAGCTCGCTTGAGGTGACTTCGCCGGAGTCCAGTTCCGGGAACCGGCCGTCGCGCTGGGGGTAGTAGTTCGTCGTGTCGATGACGATCCGGCCGGCCAGCGAGTCGGCCGGCAGGTAGGGATAGGCAGTGAGCGGCACGGAAACGACGACCACGTCCGCTTGCGCGGCTTCGTCACCCGTCGCCGCGCGGGCGTGGCCGCCGAGTTCCGCGGCGAGCCCAGCGAGGGTTTCGGGGCCGCGGGAGTTGCTGAGGACGACGTCGATGCCGGCGGCCGTGGCCAAGCGGGCCAGGTTGCCGCCGATCAGGCCGCTGCCGATGAAACCAAGGGTGGTGCTCATGGTTCCAGGTCTCCTTTCGCGCAGTACCTAACATGACCGAGCGGTCATGTTAGGTACTGTAGCACTAACCGGACCGCCCGGTCAGCTTTGTTAGGCTGGGGGCGACCGAGGAGGTGGTAATCATGGTGGAGCCCGATCGCCCGATGCGTGCGGACGCGGTGCGCACACGCAAAGCCCTCATTGCAGCGGCCGCGGCGGTGTTCGCGGAAAGCGGCGCGGACGCCACCACCGCCGAGATCGCCGCCCGGGCGGGCATCGGCAAAGGCACCGTCTTCCGGCATTTTCCCACGAAGGACGACCTGCTCGCGGCCATCGTCGCCGCGGCCGTCGACGAGCTCGTGACCGAAGGCGAGCGTCTGGCCACCCATGACGACGCCGCCGCGGCCTTGCGGGAGTTCCTGCACGCGGGAGCCGCACTCAACGCCCACAACCGGACCCTGGTCGATGCGCTCGCCCACGCCCGCGCGGACCGGTACCCGAAGATCCAAGCCCAGGTCGAACGCCTCGTCAGCGTGGCCGAGCAGCTCGCCGTGCGGGCCCGCCGCGCCGGCGCCGTGCATCCCGATGTCCGCGGACTCGACATCGTGATGCTGACCTGCGGCATTCACCATGCCTCCGCACCGTTGGCCGCCGAAGAGCCGGACGCTTGGGAGCGCTACGTCGACATCGTGTTCACTGGACTGCGCGCGCTCCCGGCCGACCGCAACGCAGCCCCAGCGAAAGGATTCCGGGAGTGACGAACTCAGCGGTGACGACCGGACGGCTGTCGCAACAGTCGGGCGTCCGGCGGCTCGAACTGGATGATGTTCGCCTCACCTATGTGATCGACGGCGCGATGGGACTCCTGCCCCACGTCTTCTTCCCCGACGTGCCATCGAGCTACTGGCCAGCCACCCTGACGCCCTCGATCCACGGGGCCGCGTGGCCATGTCCGTCGGCGGCCTGCTCGTCGAACGCGACGGCAGGACGCTGCTGATCGATGCGGGCTTCGGGGCATACACCGGGGACACGCCGGCAGGGCCGGTCAACAGCGGGGCGCTGCTCGACATTCTCGGGTCCCTGGGCTTGCATCCTGCGGAGATCGACACAGTTGCGTTCACGCACTTATACGTCGATCACACCGGCTGGGCGTTCACCCCATTCGAAGCCTGCCCACTCGTAGATACCGGGGTTGAAGCCGAATCCCAGCCGGCCCGCGCGCTGGGCGGGCCGCCGGGCCGCACGGGATCCGGCGCCCACGCTGCCTTCAATGCGGCCAGGAAATCTTCGAACCCGTTGCCGCGCCTGCTCATCGGCACGCCCACCGAGTCGAACTCCCCGGCCGACCAACCTTGCCCCAAGCCCACCAGCAGCCGCCCCTGACTGAGGTGGTCGAGAGTGGCCACCTGACGCGCGAGGGCGGCCGGGAGTGGAAGAGCGCGTCCAAGACGCTCGTACCCAGCCGGATCGTGCTCGTGCGGCCGGCGAGGAAAGCCAACGTTTCACCCACAGCGAGTCCAGTCCCAGCTCTTCGGCCCGCTCGGCGAACGGGACGATGCCTTCCGGCGAAGCGTCCGCGCCCAGATGAGGCGCGGCAACACCCAACTTCACCTCCACAGATTTGTTCGAGATCAGCCGACGCTGCGGGCGACCGCGTGGTCGAGCAGCGTCTCGGCTGCGTCCATGAACCGCGCCACACGCGTGTCATCGAATCCCTTGCTCGGCAAGACCGGCTTGCCCAAGCGGTTGAACAGCAGTTCCGACCGGCCGTCCAGTTCGGACGTGAACAGCAGGGGCACAATGCGTTTCGCGTACTCCTCGGGCGACTGCAAGAGCAGACCGACGGCGCCTTCGAACAGCTTGTATCCGAAACTTCCATTGCGTCCCAGGTAATTCTCCCGGATTCCGGTCTTGATCGCGCCCGGGCCGAGCCCGTAGAAGTGCAAGCCGGGGAACCTGCCCGCGGCACCGAGGGCGAGAGCTTCGTTCCCGGCGATGGTGTTGCCGTGGGCTCGAGGCGAGGTGTACTGGTGGTCGGTGTTGAGGTCATCGGGGTCACCCGCCATCCCCATGCCCGGTGACCCCATCACGAACACCCGCGGCACCGGCGCTCCCGACGGCCGAGCCGTCCCGAACCGCCCCGCCGCGCCCCGCAAGATCGCCACCCGGTTGAGGAAACTGACCGCGACGTCGCGCTCCACCCCTTCGGGAGTCAGCTCCCTGGTGGTCGCCGCGATGATGCCCGAGGTGAACAGGAGGACGTCGGCGTCCTCCACCGGCAGTTCCCGGCCGACCTTCGAAGCCACCCTCATCGACGACAGATCGGCACGGATGAAGTCCAGCCCGGGCGCGGATTCGTCCCGGAAGGTCCGGCCGACCACGGTCACCTTCGCTCCGCGTGCGTGGGCCAGCAGCGCGATCGCCCGGCCGAGCCCGTTGGTGCCGCCGACGACCACCAGCTTCCTCGCGGCGAGATCCAGCTTGCCGACCTCCTCGACACGCAGCTGGACGTCCGGGTTCCGCTTGGTCTTCAGCCTCATGTCGTCTCCTCTGTTCATGTCGGCTCGGTGAGGCACCGAGCTCGACACCACCGGCCATAAGCGGACTTTACCCCGCTTTCGCGCCGGGCGGTAATCTGGCCCGGTGAAGGAACTCCTGCCGCAGCTCGGCGCGTCGCGCCCGGAACGCGCGGATGCCGCGCGCAACCGGGCTCTGCTGCTGGAGACGGCCCGAGCGCTGATGGCCGAGCGCGGCGCGAGCAACGTCACCATGGACGGTCTCGCGGAGAGGTCGGGACTGGGCAAGGGCACCGTCTTCCGGCGGTTCGGAAGCCGGGCGGGGATCTTCCGGGCCCTGCTGGACGACAAGGAGAGCGCGCTACAGCAGGCCGTACTGTCCGGCGAGCCACCCCTGGGACCGGGCGCCCCCGCCCTGGAGCGCCTGATCGCCTACGGGGTGTCCCGCATCGATTTCCTGTTCGAACACCTCGAGATCGCGCGGGCCACCCTCGACGGAGGCCAGGCCGTCCCGGCCGGGAGTGAAAGCCCGCTCTCCCGCCTGCACATCAGGATGCTCCTGCGCGAGATCCGGCCCGCCGTCAAGGACATCGACATCCTCGCCGCGCAACTCACCGCGGCCCTGGACGGACCATTGATGCTCCACCTTCCGGCCGGCGACCTGTCGCCGGCCGGAGTCGAGCGGATGCGGAAGGCACTCCTTCAAGGTTGGGTCGATCTCGTCACCCTGGTGTGCAAGCCGTAGGTCACAGCAGCTGATCCAAGGTGATCGGCAGCCGCCGGATCCGCTTGCCGGTGGCGTTGAAGACCGCGTTCGCCACCGCGGCGGCGATGCCGACGATCACGACCTCCCCCAGGCCTTTGGCTCCGATCGGGTCGGCTTCCTGGTCCGCGGCGTCGATGAACATCGCGTCGAGGTCCGGGATGTCGGCGTGTACTGGCACGAGGTAGTCGGCGAGGCTCGCGCCGGTGACACGCCCGTCGGCCGGGTCCACCGCCGTGCTCTCCAGCAGCGCCATGCCGATCCCGCCGACCATGCCGCCGATCGCCTGGCTGTGTGCCATTTTCGGGCTGATCACCCGGCCACCTTCGTAGGCTGCGAACATCCGGCGCACGCGGACCAGCCCGAGATCCTCGTCGGCCGACACCTCGCAGAACACGGCACCGTAGGCCCAGGTCGAATACTTGCCGACCTCGTCGCCGGGGGCGTAGTCGCTGGTCACCTCCAGGTAGGGCAGGTGCCGTCGGCGGAGGATGTCGCCGTAGGCCTCGCCGCGACGAGAGTCGGAGCGCAGCACGAGCCGGCCGTCGCGCGCCTCGATCTCGTCCGGGCGCGCTCCGTGCAGCGGCGAAGCGGGATCCACCGACGCGGCCCGGGCCAGACTGTCGACCAGCTTCTCGCACGCCAGCCGGACCGCGGAACCGACGCTGGCCATGGTCTTGGACCCGGCTTCCACCGGCGACATCGGCAGCACCGAGTCCCCCAGCCGGAACGCGACTTTCCCCATGGGCAGGCCGAGCGCGTCGGCGGCGACCTGGGTCATCGAGGTGTAGGTCCCGGGCCCGATGTCGCTGGTGGCGCTGGCGACCACCGCCGTGCCGTCGGCGGAGATCCGCGCCGACGCCTGCGCGGGCACCCGGTAGGAGTAGTAGGCGGCTGCCGCCATGCCCATGCCGATCAGCAGGTGACCTTCCTTCCGGGTGCGCGGCAGCGGCGATCGGCCGGACCAGCCGAACCGCTCGGCGCCGGCGCGGTAGCAATCGGTCAGCCGCCGCACCGAGAACGGCGCCTGCTGGAACGGGTCGGTGCGGGGTTCGTTGCGCACCCTCAGCTCGATCGGGTCGATGCCCAGCTCGTGGGCGAGCTCGTCCACAGCGGACTCCAGCGCGAACGCGCTCGGCGCCTCGCCAGGGCCCCGCATCCACGTCGGCGTGTTCGAGTCGATCGGCACCAGCCGGTACTGCGAACGCATGGCCGGCACGTCGTAGAGCATGCGGGGCAGCTCCGGGATCGCGTCGGAGTGCTGCTCGTACCGCGATGTCTCGGTCTTCGCCTCGTGCACCATCGCGGTGATGCGGCCGTCGCGGGTGCTGCCCAGCGCGAGCCGCTGAGTACTCGCCGGGCGGTAGCCGATGCTGGTGTACATCTGCTGCCGGGTGAGCACGAGCTTCACCGGCCGGGCGAGCTCACGGGCGGCCTGGGCGGCGAGAACCTCGTGTGGCCAGGCCCGGCTGCCGCTGCCGAACGCGCCACCGACGAACGGCGAGATCACCCGGACGTCGGCGGGGGCGATACCGAAGCAGAACGCGACGTACTCGGCGGTGCCCTGCACCCACTGCGTCTTGTCCCACAGCGTCAGCTTCGGCCCGTCCCAGCGGGCGATGACCGAAGGCAGCTCCATCGCGTTGTGGTGCTGGCGAGGGATCTCGTAGACGTTGTCGAGGCGGACTTCGGCCTCGGCCAGCGCGGCGTCGGCGTCCCCCCGGGCGTAGTCGTCGTACCAGGGTGACGGAATCGTGGTCGCGCGCGGATCCGTCATCGCCGTCACGGCCGGCTCGGACCGGTAGCGGACGTCCACCAGGGACGCCGCGTGCTCGGCCGCCTCCAGCGACCTTGCCACCACCAGCGCGACCGGCTCGCCGAAGAACTGCACCGTGGCATCGGCCATCACGTGCAGCCGCTCCCCCGGCGGATCACACACCGTGTGGTGCTGTGGATACGGGAGCTTCGTGAGGTTCTCGTGGGTGAACACGGCCTCGACGCCCGGTGCCCGCCGCGCGGCCGTCACGGCGATCGACGTGATCACCCCCTTGCTGACCGTGCTGCCGACAATGACGCCGTAGAGGGCGCCGGGGATGTCGTGCTCCGCGGCATAGATCGCCTGGCCGAGCACCTTCAGCTTGCCGTCCACCCGGGACACGGGCTTGCCCACGGCGGTCATCGCGTTCCTCCGATCGCCTCGAGCTGCCGGGACACGGTCCGGCGCAGCAGCTCGACCTTGAACCCGTTCTCGGCCAGCGGGCGGGCCCCATCTGCGGCAAGCGCCGCGGCGTCCGCCCACGTCTGCGGCCCGGGACGGCGTCCGCGCAGCGCCCGTTCCACGGCCGGCAGCCGCCACGGGACGGTGCCCACCCCGCCGACCGCGACTCGGGCGTCACGGATCAGCCCACCGCGGATGTCGAGCGCCACGGCCGCCGAAGCGAGCGCGAACTCGTAGGACTGGCGGTCACGCACCTTCAGGTACCCCGACCGCGCGGTGTGCGGTCCGGCCGGGACGTACAAGCCGGTGATCA
>CBIMJO010000281.1:0-8921 GCA_966244135.1 uncultured Actinocrispum sp.
ACGACCTCATCGTCCCCGCCTGGTCGGCGACCACCATGTCAGCTGGACACTACGTGATCTTCGATAAGAACAAGCAAGTCCCCGTGAACCACCAGTCGATCCACAAGATCACCACAGGATCCTTCGCAGTGCGCTATTGGAACTACACCGACAAGACCTGGCACGACCTCGCCAACGGCGCCCCACCCGTCCGCACCGCCCAGAACGCCGCCTACTGGTGGTACCGCTGGTAACAACCACTGTCCTCTCACGACACAGGCCCCTGATGCGCTCAGGGCGCGTCAGCCCAGAGCAAGCCCTTGACTGCCCATCAGCGCAAATGACCGCGCCAGCGCAGATCTGGGTTTCGTGATCAGGCCACCGCGATCCGGACACTGCCCGCAACAGGGCTGTCCATTGTGGTCGGTGGTTGGCCGCACCAGCTGCACTGGCTGGTGCGGTCCGTCGCTGCCGCGTGGCAGAGGGGCATTCGGTAGGCCTCGGCGAAGGTGCGTACGGGTGGCCGGTGAACAGCGTGGTGGACAACGGTGTGAAGGCACGGACTGCTCAACGAGTACCGCCCCACCGCATGAAAGTGCAGGCCAAAACCGGTAACCCACTTTTCGACCAGTACAGGCTCGCCCATCCTCGGGCGCCCTACGGTTCGCTGAGGGCCGGTCCCCGCACCGGTCCTCAGTGCTGTCCTGCTCAGTCCTCCACGATGATCGTGCCGTCACCCGCCGCAGCCTCACCCGCCCCGACCGCCACACCCACCACTACCACTGACACTACGGCGGCCATCGCCGCGACCAAGCGACGGAACTTCATCCGCGCCACCTCCTCACCCAGTTCGGGTTCCGCCAGGCGGATTCCCTGAACTGCGGGTATCGAGTCAGTCCTCCGAGATGATGGTGCCGCCGGTCGCCGCGGCTTGACCCGCACCAACCGTCACACCCACCAACACTGCCGACACGACCGCGATGATCGCCGTGATCATGCGGCGAATCCTCATCTGTGCCATCTCCTCGCGCTGTTCGGGTTCCGCAAGTTCGGGCCGTTGCGGACCCTGGACGGTGGGTCAGTTCTCGACGACGATCGCGCCGTCAGTCGCCGCGGCTTCGCCCGCGCCAACGGCCATACCTATCAACACCGCAAACATCGCGGCGATGATTGCCACGATCACGCGACGTACCTTCATCCGCGCACCTCCTCCGCGGTTGGCCTCCGCCAGACCGGCTGCCGAACGCCGATCCACTCAGTTCTCCGAGATGATCGTGCCGTCAGTCGCCGCGGCTTCGCCGGCGCCGACCACCACACCCACCAGCACCGCCGACACCACGGCGACCACCGCCGTGATCATGCGACGTACCTTCACCCGCGTCATCTCCTCAGCGCATCAGCACATCAGCACATCAGCACATCAGCACATCAGCACATCAGCACATCGCCAGACTAGCCCAGCGGAAAGGCCGTTTCGGCCGCCGAACGGCGGGTACCACAGGGGATCAGGTCAGGTCGCTGACTTCGAAGTCGGTTACGAACCAGGCGGGCTCACCGGTGACGGTGTAACCGATCCAGGTCGGGTAGCTGCCGTCACCCCAGCCGGACTCGACGGCGATGACGTTGAGGCCGGTTTCCGAGTCGCGGGAGGAGGCGCCGTGGGTGCCGTCGGCGATGAGGGTGTCCATAAAGGGTGTGTCAAGGTCGCCGACGAGACGGTCGAGCGCGGGATAGGCGCTGATGTCGAGGAAGCAACCAAGGCCGGCGTCGACGCCGAAGCCGTGGAACTGGTTAGGGCCGAGTGCGTGGGGTCGTCGCCGACGGTCAGCGCAAGGTCCCACACCAAAGGGCCCGGTTCCCGCGCGGCCGGCCTGGCCATGGCGTTCAAGCTCATCGAGTCCGCACAAGCCCGCTGGCGTGCCGTGAACGCACCCCACCTCGTCGCCCTCGTCCGCGCCAGCGCCCGCTTCGAGAACGGCAAACTGGTCGAACGCCCCGACGAACACGCCCCACCATCCGCCGCCTAAAAGATCTTCATCCACACGGTCGCGTCATGTGGAACTGTCCTCCGTAGACACACCGACCAATTGCCCGCATACAGGGCGTGCACGACGCTGAGATTCCGGCGGAGCGCCTCGAAACGTTGTGTCCTCTGCGGATGTTCTTTACATCGTCCCGGTTGTGGCGGCGAATGATGCGGCCGGGCCGGTGCCGGTGCCGGTGATCGCGGCGACCGTGAAGGTGTAGGTCGTCGCGGGCCGGAGGCCGCCCACCACACGGGTCATGCCTTTGACGGTGGGTTGGGTGATCAGCGCGTCACGGCCGTTGACCATGATCGAACGACCGTCGGACACGGTGATGAGGTAGCCGATCACAGGGGTGTCCCCAGTGTTGGCGGGTGGATTCCAGCGAATCGACGCGACGTCCGCGCCCGGCAGGGCACGTGCGCTCGTGGGCGCTGCGGGGAGTGTCCCGGGTCCCGGTCCGGGAATGACCGGGGCCGAAGGCAGCGACGGTTCGCTGGTGCCGAAAGCGTTGCGTGCGGCCACTTGGACGGTGTAGGCGGTGCCATCCGTGAGTCCGGGTACCTCGACGTACGCGAGCCTGGCGAAGTCCGCGGCGGTCACTGTCGAGGTGATCGTCCGGCCGCCTCCGGTCGTTGTCACCACATACGAGGTCACCGGGGAGTTGTTGAACGCGAACGTCGGATTCCAGGTGGCATAAAGCTTTCCGGACACCGCGAAGGTACCGGCGCGTGATGGCGCCTCCGCCGGGCCCCACCCGCCGACGCGGCGGGTGAGCAGTGCTCGGTGGGCCGGTTCGAGGCCCGCGTTCGCGACGATGTCCGGTGGCGCGTCGGCCGGGTCGGCCAGGAGCTGGTTGCCCCGGGTGATCGCACCTTTGTTGACGCCGTCGCGGTCGCCCTGCTCCCAGTAGTTGTTCTCGGTCAGCGTCGGGTCGTTGTTGCCGAGACCGTCTCGGTAGTCCACGTGCACCGTACCGACATTGAAGTACGGCGTCCGGTAGATGACGTTGCCGCGGATCGTCTCGTAGGTGTTGCCGTTGTCGGTGTAGATGCCCTTGCCGAGGCCCCACTGGTCGTGCACGACGTTGCCGGTGACCTTCTCCCCGTCGTCGAGGGAACTGCCGGTGATGCCCTGGGTGTAGATGCCGCCGCCGCCGTCGAGCATGAGCATGTAGTCGGAGATCAGGTTGTCGGAGATCGTGTTGTCGTGCGACAGGTTGGGGGTGGGCGGCTGCTTGATCTTGTCCGGCCAGCCGCCCCAGCCGACCGAGATCGCTGAGTAGCCGACGTGGTCGATCTGGTTGTGCGAGATGGTGTCGTGCACGGTGTAGCCGTTGACGATCGGCACACCGCCGTGGAACTCGCGCGGCATGCCGTACAGGTGGTTGTCGGTCACTTGCACGTCGCGCACGGCATCGGCGTCGGTGGCCGGCAGTGGCTTGTCCACCCCGCCGATCTGCACGCCGTTGCCCGAGATGTCGGTGAACACGTTGCCGCGGACCGACGATTCCTTCGTGCCGTCGGCCAGATCCAGGCCGGCCGCACCGAGGTGGCTGAACACGCTGTCGCTGAACTCGACGCGCTGGCCGTGCGAGACCGAGACGTTCGCGGGCTCCTTGGTCCAGGACGCGTACGGGCAGGTGCCGTTGGGCACGTACTGGCACAAGCCCTGCACCGCCCAGCCGTCCGCGCCGGTGTTGGTGTAGCCGGCCTGGATCTCGGAGAACCCTTCCGGCGACGACGGTGTCAGCCAGGTCGCGTACGAGTAGCGCAGCCCGCGGAACGACACATCGTGGATCGGCGTGCCGGCGGTCCCGCGCGCGTCGACGAGCTTCTCCAGCGCGGGCATCTCGACGTCGGCACGGCGCAGGTCCTGCCCCGGTCGCGGCAGGTAGTACACGAGGTGCGCGGACCGGTCGAGGTACCACTCCCCCGGAGTGTCCAGCAGCTCCAGGGCATTCTCCACATAGGTCGGATGGCGGCCGTTGGTCAGGTCGTACGGACCGACCATGTTCACGCTGCGGCCCGGGATGTTCGGGAACACCACACGTTTCGTCGAGTTGTTCCAGCAGGGCTGCGCCATGGTGATGGTGGTGCCGATGACCGAACCGAGCGGGCAACGTGGCTCGGTCCACTGGCCGAGACCGTCCCGCTGGATGTTCCACAGTGCCTCGCCCGCCGTGTAGACGAACTCGATGTCCTGCGGATTGCGCCAGTGGGCGAGCGTGTCCGCGCTGGCGGTGTACCCGGTTTCGTTCGTGGTCACGGTCACCGGCAACGGTCCCCGGGCACGCTGCTCGCGGACTCCGTCGACGTACAGCTGACGCGTGTTGGCCAGCCCGGCAGGCGCGGGCGCGGCGAACAGCCCCGGGTGTGCCGAGACCGGGCGCCAGCCGGTAACCCGCTTGCCACCACTCAACTCGGTACTCGCCGGGTCGGCGCTGCCCTGCCAGATGACCCGATGCCCGTTCGCCCCGGAGTCACGCGCGTCAAGGCTCAGCGGCTCACCGAGACGGAACACTCCGGGTCCCAAGTGGACGGTGAGATCGTGGGTCATGCGCGGTGCCCGCGACCGCACCAAGTCCCGGGCGCGCTCGAGAGTGCGAACCGGCCGGTGCGCTGTGCCGGGTGCCCAGTCAGTCCCCGAGGGAGACACGTAGACGTCCTGGTTGCCATAGGCATCCGGGTCAGCCGCTGCCGTCGCCCCGTTGGCAGCGACCAAAGCTCCCGCACACACCAGGACGGCGATGCGGCGCCGCATCGAGCCCCACTTGGTCATCGTGACATCCTTACCGGCGCGGACAGGGGAAGGTTGCGGGAGGAGTCGCCGACCGCCACTTGGTAGCGTCCGGCGACCGTGGTCCAGTTCTGCGCGGCACTGTCCCAGACCGAGAACGCGCGCTGGTCGAGGCTGAACCTCAGGTGCCGGCTCTCCCCCGGCCGCAGGAACACTTTGGCGAAGCTTTTGAGCTGTCGCGGCGGCTCGCCCGCGGACGCCGGGAAGGTCAGGTAGACCTGGGCCACCGTGGCCCCGGCGCGCGAACCGGTGTTGGTCACGTCCGCTTCGACGTCGGCCTTTCCGTACCGCCCGAGCACCGGCGTCACCCGCAACCGGCTGAACGCGAAGCTGGTGTAGGACAACCCGTATCCGAACGGGAACAGCGGCTCCTCGCCTTGCGCGTCGTACCAGCGGTAGCCCATCTCCAGGTTTTCGGAGTACACAACGGTTCCGTTCACCCCGGGGTAGCGTTCCGGGATGCTCACCGGTGTCTGCGACTCCGTGCGCGGGAAGGTCACCGGCAGCTTGCCGGAGGGGTTGACGTCACCGAACAGCAGCGCGGCAAGCGCGTTGCCATCCTCCTCGCCCGGATACCAGGCCTCCAGGATCGCCGGCACCTGGTCCACCCACGGCATCAGCACGGGCGCGCCGCTGTTGAGCACCACGATGGTGCGCGGGTTGGCGGCCACCACGGAGCGAACGAGGTCGTCCTGGTTGCCGGTCAGCGACAGGGTGGGCCGATCCGTGCCTTCCTTCTCCACGTCTCCGACGATCACCACGACCACGTCCGCGGAACCGGCGAGCGCGGCGGCCGCTGCCGTGTCCACGCCGTCCGACGAGGTGACCTTGACGCCCGAACCGGCCCGCCGCTGGATGCCGTCCACCGGACTCACCGTGTAGAGCGGGTTGACGTGCGAGCTGCCACCGCCACCCGGGTGCGCCACACCGGCATACGGGCCGATCACCGCGATCGAGTGCACCGCGGAAGCGTTCAGCGGCAACCGGTTCGCCGAGTTCTTCAGCAGTACCGCGCTTTGCTCGGCCACCCGGCGCGCCACCGTCCCGCCGGCCGCGGTGTCGATCGGAGTGACCGTCCGCGGGTGCTCGAACAGTCCCGCCCTGATCTCGGTGGCGAGCCTGCGGGTGATCATGGCGTCCAGCGCGGTCATGCTCACCTTGCCGTCCACGACGGCCTGACGCAGTTCCTCGTCGTACGGCCCGTTGTCACGCAGTTCAAGATCCTGGCCGGCGGCCACCGAGCCGACCGCGGTGTGAGTCGCGCTCGCATCGGACTGCACGAAACCCCGGAAACCCCACTGCTCGCGCAGCACGTCGGTGAGCAGGTGCCGGTTCTCACACATGAACGCGTCGTTCACGTTGGGGTAGGCGCACATCACCGCGGCCACGTGGCCCTGCTTGACCGCGTCCTCGAACGCCGGCAGGTGGATCTCGTGCAGCGTCCGGTCGTCGATCACCTCGTGGATCGTCTTGCGGTCACGCTCCTGGTCGTTCGCCGCGTAGTGCTTCACCTCGGCGAGCACGCCTTGGCTCTGGATGCCCTTGATGTTGGCCACGGCGAGTTGCCCGGCGAGGAACGGGTCCTCGCCGTAGTTCTCGAAGGCGCGCCCGTTCTGGTAGACGCGGACCATGTTGACGTCCGGCGCCTCGATCAGGCTGTGCCCGACATTGCCGGTCTCCCGGCCTTCGACCACGCCGTAGTCCCGGGCCAGCCCCGCGTCGAAGCCGGCGGCGAGCGCGACCGGAGCGGGTAGCGCAGTCGCGTTGGGCTGCTGTGGCACAGCTCCCGTGCCCACCCCGGCCGGCCCGTTGGTGATCAGGAAGTCGGGGATGCCCAGCCGCGGAATGCCGGGCACGAACCGTGCGATCCCACCGGCGCCCTTCAGCGTGGTGTGCGTCTGCGAGATCTTCTCGTCCAGCGTCATCTGCGCGACGAGTGCCGCAGCGCGCCGCTCGGGTGTCCAGTGCGAAGCGTCCCGCGTGGCCCCAGCCGGCACGACCGGGACAAGCAGGCCCAAAGCTGCGGTGATCGCGCTGAGTGTGCGCCTCATGACTACCCAACCAAGCAGCAGAGATCCGATGAGTCAAGCCTCGAAGGCCTGGTTTTGGCATTTGTACCACTCTGGGCAGATTAGACATCGGATGTAAGTGGCCCCCAGGGAACGTTCGCCTGGGCCGCCGACCGCAAGGCCGGCTGGTGCATGCCGACAGCGCTGTCGGCATGCACCATTTTCAACCCGGGCTCTCAACTCCGACGAACGTGACCGTTTCCCCGCACGGCGCCCGGCCTGAGCGGGTGTCATTCACCCGCTGGCTGTTGACCGGCATTGAACATGAGCATGGGGCGGTGATGAGTAAACCCCGCCGGGCGGGTGCCGGCCGGGGTCGTGGTGATCATCGTGTCGGCGTGCTGCTCACTCTGCCGTGACCTCGGCGACGGCGGCGCGGACGATGGACTCGCCGGCGATACGCCCAGCTACCCAGCCCCGTCGAGCGGGCCGTACGAGATCTCCCGGGTAACGCAGAGAACTTTCCCACCGCGCCGTCCGCACACACCTTGTTGTGTCCAGGTGCCCCAAGTATTTCCTTCACCCCCATAGTGCAGGTTCGGTGAGCACCCTGTCCTGCGCCGCCGATCAGCACGACACAACAACCGTCAACGGCCATCACATCCACCTCCCAACAGCGAATTACCCCCGCCTTCGGCTACGGACCCCGCTTGGGGCCGGTCCGGCTGGACTTTCACCAGCAAGTTCTCTGCGCCGCCCGACGCACACTACGAACGTTCCGCCCTGTACCTGCGGATGCTCGCCGTGTAGAGGCCGATCTGGGACGAGAAGACCGGCGTTCGCGGGACATTCAATCTGAATTTCACCGTGGTGGCTGCGCTGCCCCTGGTGGCTGCGGCCCGTTCGGTGTGGAACAGACTGCCAGCCTCGCCCTCGTCGTGGTTGGCCGGTGGAGCCTTCCGGCGTGTGCCCGGGCAGTGGTGTTGTCCTACCGGGACTGACCTCCGGCGCCGCTGCTTCCTACCAACGGCGATACGTGGGCCGTCGCATGCGCATGGTCCGCCGCCGTCGACGCGGATACCGGAGCCCGCCGCACCGTCGCCGACGCTGGGCAGCAGGTTTGCTGTAACCCGTTGCCGTATCTGTCGCTGGGCGTGCCTAAAGGCAATACCAGTGACTTAAGGAGCAGCACATGAGACTGCACAGACGCCTGATGACATCGTTGTGCATGGCGGCCGCCGCGATGGCGGTCGCCGCCAGCACCGCGTCCGCGGCCGTGCCGCCGCGCTTCGGCATCTCGTTCACGGGGACCACCAGGAGGGGGGATGATTCCGCCCAGTGCGGCGGAGCAAAGCAGCAGTGGGCGGCGATGCCGAACTGGTCGACGCCCATCCGGCTGGACACCGACGGCCGGCCTGGCGGCTGCCTGCTCGGGTTCGGCCTCCAGGACCCGTCGGGCGTGTTCGCCGGTGTCGACATCACCTACCAGTGGATCCCCACGGGCGGCGGCAACGACAAGCAGTGCGGCGCTGCGGGCCAGTACACGGTCCCGACCAACGTCGGCTTCGGCTCCAACATCGTGGTGGACACCGACGACAGCGCCGGCGGGTGCTACCTGGTCTTCTCGATCGACGGCCGCGACGACGTGGCGCTGGACGTGCAGTTCTGGGCCGACACCGAGAACGGCCAGTGTGGCAACGCCCTGCCCCCGGGCCAGTACTGGACGGCCAACTCCGGTCAATCGGTGACGCTCCTGGACGACACCGACGGCCGCCCCGGCGGCTGCGAACTGCAGTTCCGCCTACGCAAGATCACACCCGGCCAGAGCTGAGCCGGCCGGACGGGGACGCCGGTCCTGACTCCGGCGCCCCCACCGACCGCCCGCCTGGGGCGCGCGAGGTGGCTGTCGAAGTCGATCACGAAGTCGCGCACATGGCCGACGGTGACAGCCAGTTCGGGGGCACCGGGCCAGGATCTCCTTCAACCGCGCCGAGTCCTCGGTGTTGAGGTTGGCCGGCGCGGTCATGATCCACCAGACCACGCGGCGTGGCTTCGACAGGGCCGGAGCGGTAGGCGCAGGGGCAGCCGTGGCGCGAAAGGCATGCACGTA
>CBIMJO010000282.1:0-8917 GCA_966244135.1 uncultured Actinocrispum sp.
TGTACGTGTACAGCGCGCCGGTGGCGGCCATCGCCTCTTCGGGTGAACCGGCCTGCAGCATGCGCCGGCTCTGGTCCTGGAAGAAGTCGTGGTCGTCGTAGGGGACGCCGAGCAGGTGGCAGATGACGATCGAGGGGACCGGCAACGCGAAGTCCCGCACCAGGTCGGCGGGCGGTCCGGCGGCGAGCATCGCGTCCAGCCGGTCGTGCACGGTCCGGTCGATCAACGGGCGCAGGTCCTTGAACCGGCGCAGGGTGAACTCCGGCGTGAACATCCGCCGGTAGTGGCCGTGTTCCGGCGGGTCGAGGAACACGAACGCGGGCCGCTTGGCCGGGGCCGCCATCCGGCGCAGGACGACCGGGAAGCCCTCGCGGCGGCGGTCGGCGGACAGCCTCGGGTCGGCGAGTAACCGCCGGGCCTCGTCATGCCCGGTGACCAGCCACGATCCGGTTCCGTCCGGCAAAGTCACGCGGTGCAAGGGAGAGTCGCGCAGTGCGCGGTAGGCGGGTGGCGGGTCGTAGGGACAGGCGCGGGCTTGCGGGAAGTCGATCGGCATGTGAAACCCCCACGGTTTTAGAGAGTCCATTTAAGCTGTTCGCCGTGCAGGTGGACCACCGAAAGGGGCCGCGCCGCCGGGGCGAGGTCCTGGAGGACGCGATCATGCAGGCCGCCCTGGCCGAGCTGGCCGAGGTCGGCTACATGAACGTGAGCATGGAACGGATCGCCGCGCGGGCCCGGACCAGCAAGGCGGCCCTGTACCGGCGCTGGCCCGACCGGGCGCATCTGATCGTCGACTCGTACGTGAAGTTCGTGGTCGACGACGTCGACATCCCGGACACTGGCAGCCTGCGAACGGACCTGATGGTGCTGTTGCGCCAGCTGGCGAACGTGATCACCTCGCCGGTGGTGATGATGCTGTTCGGCCTGCTGGTGGACGCCGGGGACAACGGGGAGCTGCGGGCCGTGATCCGTGAACGGGTGGCCACGTTGAAGCCCGTGCTGATCAGCGATGTCCTCGAGCGCGCCCGCGCCCGCGGCGAACTGCGCAAGCCGCTCACCCGCCGCCAGTCGACGCTGCCGATCGACCTGCTGCGCAACGAGGTCCTGCAGATCCTGCTGCGGGACGGCCCGGCAGGCGAGATCCTCGACTCGACGATCGAGGAGATCGTCGACGAGATCTTCCTGCCCCTGGTTCGCGCCTGATGCCTGTCCTGCGAGCGACCGCGCTGGTGCACGCACCGGCCGGGACCGTCACCGGCACCCTGGTCGACGCCATGTCCCGGCGCGCTTCCGTTGTGTCCGTATCGGATTTCTCGGCTTCCGCCGTGCTGCCGCCTGGCCCGTTCCGCTCGGGTGAGGTCAGCGGCGTGTGCGCCCAGACGGCCGCGGGGACGTTGCTGACCTGTTCTTTTTCCTGGGAGGGCGGGGTTTTCTGGTTCCGCCGGCCGGTGCTGGCGTTGCTCGACGGGCTGGTCAGCGGGGTTCAGGCGCGCGCCGAGGCTCTTGCCGATGCACGCGTTGTGGTGGGCGCCGCAGTCGTGCGGGATGGGTTGCTTTTGGCTCAGCAGCGGGCTTTTCCGGACTCTGCCGCGGGGAAGTGGGAGCTGCCCGGTGGTCGCGTCGACCCCGGCGAGACCGACCACGAGGCTCTCGTTCGCGAGTGCCAGGAGGAACTCGGCGTCACTGTGGATCCCGGCTCTCAGCTAGGCCCGGACGTGATCCTGCCCAACGACAAGCTTTTGCGTATCTACCGGGCCACGATGCCCGCCGACGCGACGCCGGTCGCCGTGGAGCACAAGGATGTCCGCTGGCTCGCGGAGTCCGAACTGGACGGTGTGGACTGGCTGCCCGCCGACCGCGTCCTCCTCCCGGTCCTGCACGCCTTCATGGGTGGTTCTGCTCGGTAGAACAGAACCACCCACGAGGGGCTTCAACCAAGGCCGGCCACCCGGAGGGCGGCCTTGAGGCGGTGCGCGCCCCGTTCGGCGGCGTGCTCGGCGCCGGTGGCCCGGATCCGGTCCAGCTCGGCCTGGTCGTCGAGCAGGTCCAGGGTGCGTTTCCGGATCCCGGACAACTCCTCGATGACCGCGTCCGCTGCCTGGTCCTTCAGCGCCGAGTAGGTCGTGATGCCCACCGCGGCCTCGGCGGGGGACCGGCCGGTACAGGCACCGAGGATCTCCAGCAGGTTGGCCACGCCCGGCTGCTCGTCCGGCCGGTACTCGACCCGGTTGTCGGTGTCGGTGACCGCGCGGCGGAACTTGCGGCGGATCAGGTCCGGGGTGTCCAGCACGAACACGACGCCCGCGTCGTCCCGGCTCGACTTGGCCATCTTGCGGCTCGGGTCGGCCAGGTCCCGCACCCGCGCCGCGACCTGAGGCACCACCAGGTCGGGCACCACGAAGACGTCCCCGAACGTGGTGTTGAACCGCCGGGCCAGCGCCCGCGCCAGCTCCACGTGCTGCGACTGGTCCTCGCCGACCGGCACCTCGTCCGCGCCCTGCAGCAGGATGTCCGCGGCCATCAGCACCGGATAGGTCAGCAGGCCCAACCGGACCGTTTTGGCGCCCGCGGACTTCTCCTTGAACTGGATCATCCGAGCCACCTCGCCGAACGTCGACGTGCACTCCAGCACCCAGGTCAGCGCCGTCAGGTCGCGCATGATGTCGGACTGGACGAACACGCTGGCCGGTTTAATGCCCGCGCCGATCAGCACGGCGAGCATCTCCCGGGTCAGCGCGCGCAGGCGTTGCGGGTTGTACGCAGTGGTCATGGCATGCAGGTCACTGACGAAGTACAAGTCGTCGGCAGTGCCCTCGGCCGCCCACCGGCGGATCGCGCCGAGGTAGTTGCCCAGTTGGGCACGGCCGGACGGGGTGGCGCCGGAAAGCCTGGTCATGGGGTCCTCCTGGGGTGTCGGTGCCCGCCCGGAGGACATCAAAAAAGCCGCCCGGTCGGGCGGCCCTTGGCTGGGTGAGCTCAGCTCACGGTAGGTCGGCCGCCTCGGCGGCCCACCAGGACTGGAGCTGTGCGCTGTGCATGGCGTGAGCGTATCAGGTCAGGGCTCGTATAAAGAACGCGTATATGCGGGAATCATTTCGTACCCGGACCACGGGTGCGGGCGTACCTTAAATGGCATGTATATCGTGATGCTGGCCTACAAGGCGCCTCGGGAGGAGATCGACTATCTCCTCCCCGATCATATCGAGTGGCTCACCAGGCAATACGACGCCGGGTACTTTCTGTGCTCCGGCCGTCAGCCGTCGCACAGCGGCCGCGTGATCATCACCCGGCCGATGCCCCGGGGGAAGCTCGAGGCGCTGCTCGCGACCGACCCGCTTGACCTGGCCAAGATGGTCACCCATCAGGTGGTGGAGTTCGAGGCCACCCGGACCGCGCCAGAACTCGCGAGGGTGAACGAGGCCCTTGCCAGCTGAAAAGATTCGGCCAGTATCGAACTGCCCGGATCGACCGTTCGCCGGTCCGGGCCTGACCTCGTGGAAATTGCGCACGGGGTCGTGTTGACCATTCTTTTACCTTTTTCCGGCGAATTCCATCGCCACGTGCACCCGCACGTGCACAATGCGTTTCCGGGTCACCGCGCCCGTGTCGCGGCCCCGGTGCCGACGTCCATCCGCAACCTGGAGCATCCCCCTGTCTCCGCACATGTCAAGCGGACACACCCCTGGGGCCGGGCGGTTGGACACCGGCCAGGTGAACTTCGCGGATCTACGCGGCCAACTTCGCCTTTGCCTTGCGCAGCGCGAGAACCGGGCACTTGCGGCACCGATCGGACGACCGGCAGCACTTCTTCTTCACCTTGCCGGCCTTCATCAGGCGTTTCACCCGTTCTTGGGGGGTCTCGCCCTTGTGCTTCTTCTTGCCCACGCGCGCTCCAGGTCGGTCAACAGACGCCTGACTGAGGCTAGGCTAACCTTTCTTGATCGTCCTGTGGGGCTGGTCACACAAGATCTCAGGGTAACCTTATGAGCGGGCCCGGCAGGGTAGCTGAGGCCTGCCCTCAGCACGATGACCTACAGGAGCCCTCGCGTGCCCGCATCAGCCACCGTCAGCAGGACCAGGACGGACCTGCGCAACGTAGCAATCGTGGCACACGTCGACCACGGCAAGACCACGCTCGTCGACGCGATGCTGCGCCAGTCCGGCGCGTTCAGCGAGCGCGCGGAGCCGGTCGACCGGGTGATGGACTCCGGTGAGCTGGAGCGTGAGAAAGGCATCACGATCCTGGCCAAGAACACCGCCGTGCGCCGCCAGACGCCCGACGGTGTGGTGACCATCAACGTGGTCGACACCCCCGGTCACGCCGACTTCGGCGGCGAGGTCGAGCGCGGGCTGGCCATGGTGGACGGCGTGCTGCTGCTCGTGGACGCCAGCGAGGGCCCGCTGCCGCAGACCCGGTTCGTGCTGCGCAAGGCGCTGGCCGCCGGCCTGCCGGTGGTGCTCGTGGTGAACAAGGTGGACCGCCCGGACGCCCGGATCGCGGAGGTCGTGGACGAGGCGCACGACCTGCTGCTGGACCTGGCCGGCGAGCTGGAGCTGGAAGACCTGGACAGCGTGCTGGACCTGCCGGTGGTGTACGCCTCGGCGCGCGCCGGCCGCGCCTCGCTGACCGCGCCCGCCGACGGCGGCCTGCCCGACAGCGAGAACCTCGACCCGCTGTTCGACGTCCTGCTGCAGCACATCCCGTCGCCGACCGGCGACCCGGACGCCCCGCTGCAGGCCCTGGTGACCAACCTGGACGCGTCCAGCTTCCTCGGCCGGATCGCGCTGTGCCGCATCCACGCCGGCAAGCTCCGCAAGGGCCAGACCGTCGCGTGGCTGCGCG
Organism: uncultured Actinocrispum sp.; assembly: GCA_966244135.1. GTDB lineage: Bacteria > Actinomycetota > Actinomycetes > Mycobacteriales > Pseudonocardiaceae > Kibdelosporangium. The sequence continues at coordinate 4,844 of CBIMJO010000282.1, forward strand.
CGGACGGCTCGGTGTCCAACGTGCGCATCGCCGAGCTGCTGATCACCGAGGCCCTGCACCGGGTGCCCGGTGAGTTCGCCGAGGCCGGTGACCTGGTCGCCATCTCCGGCATCCCGGACATCACCATCGGCGACACCCTCGCCGACCCGGACGACCCGCACGCGCTGCCGCGGATCACCGTCGACGAGCCCGCGATCGCCATGACCATCGGCGTGAACACCTCCCCGCTCGCCGGGCGCAACGGCGGCACCAAGCTGACCGCGCGGGTGCTGAAGTCCCGTTTGGACAGTGAGCTGGTCGGCAACGTGAGCATCAAGGTGCTGCCGACCGAGCGCCCGGACACCTGGGAGGTCCAGGGCCGTGGCGAGCTGGCGCTGGCGATCCTGGTGGAGACCATGCGCCGGGAGGGCTTCGAACTGACCGTCGGCAAGCCGCAGGTGGTCACCCGCACCATCGACGGCAAGCTGTGCGAGCCGTTCGAGCGCCTCACCATCGACGCCCCCGAGGAGCACCTCGGCGCGATCACCCAGCTGCTGGCCTCGCGCAAGGGCCGCATGGAGCACATGGGCGGCCACGGCACCGGCCGGATCCGGCTGGACTACGTGGTCCCGGCCCGCGGCCTGATCGGGTTCCGCACCGAGTTCCTGACCGAGACCCGCGGCACCGGCATCGCCAACCACATCTTCGAGGGCTACCACCCCTGGGTGGGCGAGCTGCGCACGCGGCACAGCGGTTCGCTGGTCGCCGACCGCACCGGCCCGATCACCGCCTACGCGATGATCCAGCTGGCCGACCGCGGCTCGTTCTTCGTCGAGCCCGGCCAGGACGCCTACGAGGGCATGGTCGTCGGCGAGAACCCGCGAGCGGAGGACCTGGACGTCAACGTGGCCCGGGAGAAGAAGCTCACCAACATGCGTTCGTCCACAGGCGACGAGCTCGAGCGCCTCGCCCGCCCGCGCAAGCTGGGCCTCGAGGAGGCCCTGGAGTTCTGCGCCAGCGACGAGTGCGTCGAGGTCGCGCCGACCGTGATCCGCGTCCGCAAGCTGATCCTCGACCAGACCCAGCGCGCCCGCGCCCGCTCCCGCGCCAAAACCCAAGCCTGACACCCACCCACCACACAGTCCACGTAGGACGGACAAACCCCAGCCCGCCACTCACCAGGCGGGCCTGGGGTTTTGTTCTGCCGCCTCGAGGCCGCCGACGGGACCCATGTCAAACCGGACCGCGCCGGTCCCAGCACCCATCCATAGACCTGATTAAAGCCACGCCATCCCCGCGCGCACCCAACTACCTCGGCCCAACCACCCCCGACCCGCACAAATGGGCCGAGTTCATGGGTTCACAGCGTGCGCTCAGCCGAACCTGGAAAACTCGGGTGCATGGGTTCGGCGAAGGTGGAACGATTCGGCCTGACCTGGGGAGGGCGAAGCGTGCGGGGAGCCGTTGCCGTAGTCGCGGCCGTGCTGATGCTGGCGGGGTGTTCCAACACGCCCCCGGCCCCGGTCGTCGGCACGGTGGCGCCACGCCCCAGTGCCGCGCAGCCGGCCAAGCCGGGCGAGATCGTGGTGGGGGTCGACAGCATCGCGGGCGGCTACAACCCGCACGTGCTGGCCGACCAGTCGACGATCACCACCGCGCTGTCCACGCTGCTGCTCCCGTCGGCGTTCCGGCCCGCGGCCGACGGCACCCCCCAGCTCGACCGCACGCTGATGGTGTCCGCCGAGGTCACCAAGACCGAGCCGTACACGGTCACCTACCGCCTGCGGGGTGACGCGTCGTGGTCGGATGCCTCGCCGATCGCCGCCGAGGATTTCCTGTACCTGCGCGAGCGGATGCGCGACGAGCCCGGCGGGGTGGACGCCGCGGGCTACCGGCTGATCTCCGACATCAAGTCCGACGAGGGCGGCAAGGTCGTCCAGGTCATCTTCTCCGCGCCCTACCCGGGCTGGCGCTCGCTGTTCGCCAACCTGCTGCCCGCGCACATCCTCAAGGACGCCCCGGGCGGCTGGGACCAGGTGCTGGAGACCGGCTTCCCGGCCACCGCGGGCCCGTTCTCGATCAAGCAGCTCGACGTGCCCCGCGGCGAGATCGTGCTGGAGCGCAACGAGCGCTACTGGGACCAGCCGGCGATAGCCGATCGGGTGATCCTCCGGCGATCGGATGCTCCCGGCCTCACCGATGCGTTACGAACCGGCCACGATCAGCTCGTCGTGGCAAGGACCGACGCCGCCGCGGTCGGACTTTTCACCGCATTGGGCGACAAGGTCGCGGTCAAAGCCGCACCTAGGCCAATAGTCGCCACTATCGTGCTCCGGCCGATCGGACCGGACTTGCAGGACGAACGCGTCCGCACCGCGATCACCCAGATCCTCGACCGGGACGCCCTGATCAAGGCGGGCACCGGCGGCGGGCCCGGCGAGCGCACGGACGCGCTGACCCTGGCGCCTTCCCAGCCCGGCTACGCCGCGACCGAAACGCAGCCGCACGACCCCGCCGCCGCCCAGACGGGTCTGACGCAGGCCGGGTACACCCTGTCGACGGGTGTCTGGACCCGGGAGGGCAAGCCGCTGAGCGTGACCCTCGGCGCCCCCGCGGACAAGGAGCCCTACCTCAGCATCGCCAAGGAGGCCCAGAAGGAGCTCGCGGGCGCGGGCATCCAGGTCAAGTTCGTCACGCCGACGGCCGGCCAGCTCTACAAGCCGGCCACCGACGCCAGCGCGAACATGCTGGTCGCGCCGCGTGCCGTGGGGGACAACCCGGCCAGCGTGATGGCCTCGATGTACGGCTGCCCGGCGCCCAGGCCGGCCGACTCGAACGTCACCCCGCCGGGCAACCTGGCCGGGTTCTGCGACCAGAGCCTGCAGCCCACCATCGACGCGGCGCTGACCGGGGCGATGTCGCTGCCGGACGCGATCGGCATCGTGGAACCACGGGTGTGGCGCCAGTCGGTTGTGTTCCCCCTCTACCAGCTGGCCGATTCGGTCGCCGTCCGATCGGAGTTGACGGCGGGTGAACTGACCGCTCCGCTGAATGCGCCATTCGGATCGGCTGTGACCTGGCACCGAAATCCGAATTGATACCCGACGCACGCTCCGTACCCGATCGGGTGCGTTTTCATACCCGCCGGTAACGGAGGTGTTGCCTTCCGCTATCGACGTGTCACCCTTTGGTCACGATCGGCCCGGCAACGGTGACCCAGACCATTTGGGTTCCTAGCGTTCTGGCGCATGCGCTGACCCACGGCCGTTGGGCGCGTCTTAAGAGTGATGGGTCCTCTACGAGCGATGATCGGCTCATCGGAGGAACCCTGTGCTAGGAGGGCACGTGTCAATGAGGAGATCAAAGGCAGTCTCCGCGATCGCGCTGTTTGCCGCCGCGTCGCTCGTGCTGGGAGCCTGCGGCTCCAGCGGCGGCAACTCTGGTGGCAGTGGCGACTCCAACCAGCAGCAGAACCAGAAGCCCGGGGAGATCGGCGGCGCCGACAAGGTCTACAAGCGCCCGACCGTCCCCGACATGGGCGAGGTGACCACGGTCGTCGAAGAGAACTTCCACGACTACAACAACCTCATCGGCGCGACGAACAACGCCTCGAACCTCTCGGCGACCGTCGGGCTCCTGCCCTCGCCGTACATCGGTGTGTACGACAACGGCCAGTTCGAGCAGCAGCTCGATGGCGACCTGATGGACTCGGTCACGGTCAAGTCCAAGGACCCGCAGGTCGTGGAGTACAAGTTCAAGAAGGAAGCGAACTGGGAAGACGGCCAGTCGATCGGCTGCAAGGACATCTACCTGCAGTTCCTGGTCCGCGGCAAGGAGACCGGCACCAAGTTCGACTCGTCGACCGCCGGTTACGAGGACATCAGCAAGGTCGAGTGCGCGGACAACGACAAGACCGCGACGCTGACCTTCTCCAAGCCGTTCGCCGACTACCGCGGCCTGTTCTCGTTCACGAACAACGACGCGCTGCTCCCGGCGCACATCTGGGAGAAGCTCGCGGGCGTCACCGACGTCACCAAGCTGCAGCGCACCAGCCCCGAACTGGTGGCGGACAAGGCCGTGAAGGCCTACACCGAG
>CBIMJO010000283.1:0-8916 GCA_966244135.1 uncultured Actinocrispum sp.
CGACAGCGGCCAGTACGACTACTACCCGGAGCCGGAAGAGCCCGCGGAGGCTCAGCACGGCCTTGAGGCGGCTCCAGTGCGGCCCGGCGGCATGCCGATGCCCAAGAAGCTGACGGTCACCCGCGTCGCCGCCCTGCGCAGCAAGCAGCTGACCCAGCAGGCCGTGCACGCGTTCAAACGGGCCGCGAACGCCGACGGCGCCGACAAGTCCGGCCTCACGTCGCTGACCTACGCGACGATGTTGAACTACGCCAGCGATGCGGCCATGGCCGTCGCCCTGGCCAACACCCTGTTCTTCGCGGCGGCGAGCGCGGACAGCAGCAAGGGCAAGATCGCCCTGTACCTGCTGATCACGGTTGCCCCGTTCGCCCTGGTCGCCCCGGTCATCGGCCCCGCGCTGGACCGCATCCAGCGCGGCCGCAGGCTGGCCATGTGCGTGGCCTCCGCGGGCCAGGCGCTGATGTGCATCGTGATGGCCACGAACTTCGACACCTGGCTGCTCTACCCGGCGGCGCTCGGGAAGATGGTGCTGTCCAAGTCCTTCACGGTGCTGAAGGCCGCCGTCACCCCCAGAGTCCTGCCCCCGGACATCACCCTGTCCAAGACCAACGCCCGGCTGACCATCTTCGGCCTGGCCGCGGGCGCTGCCTTCGGTGGTGTCGCGGCGGGTCTGCTGCAGCTTTTCGGCTCCCCCGGCGCCCTCTGGTTCACGGCCTTGATCTGCGTCGCCGGTGCCGTCCAGGGCATGCGGATCCCCGCCTGGGTCGAGGTCACCGAGGGCGAGGTCCCGGCGACCCTCTCGGCGACCCAGGTGAAGACCAAACGCCAGCCGATGGGCCAGCACGTCGTGGTGTCCTTGTGGGCCAACGGAACCGTCAAGGTGCTCACCGGGTTCCTGATGATGTTCTCGGCCTTCGCGGTGCGCGCGGAGACCGAGGGCAAACCCATCCAGCAACTGCTGCTGCTGGGCCTGATCGCCGCCGCGGCGGGCGTCGGCAGCTTCGGCGGCAACGCCATCGGCACGCGCCTGGTGGTCAACCGCTCCGAACAGATGGTCCTCGGCTGTGTGATCGCGTGCCTGTCGGCGACGGTCGTGGCCACGATCATGCCGGGCATCGGCACCGTGACCGTCGTCAGCCTGATCGCGTCGACGGCGGCGGCCCTGGCCAAGAACAGCCTCGACGCCGTCATCCAGGACGACCTCCCCGAGGAAAGCCGCGCGTCGGCCTTCGGCCGTTCCGAGACCGTCCTGCAGCTGGGCTGGGTCTTCGGCGGCGCACTCGGGGTTTTACTGCCCGCCACCTTCTGGGTGGGCTTCCTGATCATCTCGGTGATCCTGGCCCTCGGCCTGGTGCAGACCATTCTCGCGAACCGCGGCGCGTCCCTCCTCAACGTCGTCCGCAACCGCGTCCGCACCGTCCGCACCACCCCCGCCCCAGCCCCAGGCCCCGGCCCCACCCCGTAGGCCCGTACCCTCATCGACGTGCGCCGACTCGCCCTGACCTCGCTCGCGGCCCTCGGGCTGACCCTGACGGCCTGCACCCCGGAACCCCCAGAGGTGACGTTCTTCGCCGCCGGCGAAACGGTGCGCCTGTCCCCCACGGACACCTGCAACGGGGACATCGAGGAGTGCAAACCAACGGGCAACCTCGCGGTCCCAGGCGGCAAACCGCTGAACATCAGCGTTCCCGGCCAGGTCGCCAAGAGCCCCTGGGTCGTCGTGTTCAAGTTCCGCGCAGCGGACGGCAGCGAGCAGAAAGCCCGCTCCACGATCTTCAAAGCCAACGAGCGCTACGCCTACACCCTCACGCTGCCCACCGCGGGAGACCAGCTCCTGCACGTGGAAGTCCAACGCATAGCGGGAATCGCGGCCGACCCCACCCAGGGCATCACGTACCACACAGACCCGGTCTGGTCCCTCAACGTCAGCCAGTGAACAGGGAACGCGCGTGCCCACGCCACAGCGAGTGCGCGCACCCCAAACCCGGCGGAGCCGGGGTCACCCCGGCTCCCCCTCTGGCGGCCTGCCCAGCGGCGAGCGTCTTCCTTGAGCCAGAACAGATTTACGGGTCGAGCTCCCGGGCGACGGCCCGGACGACCTCAGCGATCCGCTTGGTGGCCTTGCGATCCGGGTACCGCCCCCGCCGCAGATCGGGCTGGATCTTCGCCTCGAGCAGCTTGATCATGTCCTCGACAAGCCCGTGCAACTCCTCGGCCGGCCGCCGCCGCGCCTCGACCACCGAGGGCATGGGGTCGACGAGCCGGACGGAAAGCGCCTGCGGGCCGCGCCGGCCATCGGCCACCCCGAACTCAATGCGTTGTCCCGCTTTGAGTCCCTGGACGCCAGGCGGCAGCGCGGAGGCTCGGACGTACACGTCCTCCCCGCCGTCCTGCGTGACGAACCCGAAGCCCTTCTCCGAGTCGTACCATTTGACCCGTCCGGTCGGCACAGCTCTCACCGTTCCCTCGTCGCTCCATGGCCGCGCGGCCCAGTTGCCTTGGAAGCCGCACAGCTAACGCGCCCCGGGCACGCCCGGGACGCGTCGTACAAGCCTATGCCAAACCGAGGTCAAGGCGTAGCGCATAGGCTCTGCTCGTGACCGGATCCAAACTGATGCCAGCGGCGATTACGCTGTTCGGGGTCGGCCTGCTCGCGATCATCGCGGTGTTCGGCCTCTACGCCGCGGGCGAACGCAACCTCACTGTGTGGCTGTACATCGCGGCGATGATGCTGCCGCTGGGGTTGGCGCTGGCGGTTTTCAGCGTTGTGCGGCGACGTGGCCGCTGAGCCAGGCGGGGAACTCCTCCAGGCTCGACAGCACGACATGTGCCCCTGCCGCAACCAGTTCCGCTGACGAACAAGGCCCGGTGGCGACGCCGACGGCCACCGCGTCGGCGGCCAGGGCGCCGTTGATGTCGCCGATGTGATCACCGACGTAGACGCCGGCGCCGTGTGTCCGCAACGCATCCGCTTTGCCGGTGGCCCAGAGGTCGCCGATCAGGTGATCCACATCCCAGCCCAGTGCGGTGATGTGCCGCTCCGCGTTCGGCTGGTACTTCGCGGTGACGATCATCGTGCGGCCGCCGAACGCCCGCACCGCCGCCAAAGCGTCGACCGCGCCGGGCATCGGCGAGCTGAACTCGATCGCGATGTCCTTGTACAGCTCGCGGAACCGCGCGACGACCTGGCCGACGTCGTCGACCGAGACGCCGATCGCCTGCAGCACGTCCGGCAACGGCGGGCCCATCATCCCGGCGGCCGTCTCACCGTCCAGTTCCACACCCAGCTCGGCGGACAGCGCCGCCATCGTCTTGATGAAACCGGGCCGCGCGTCGATCAGGGTCAGGTCCAGGTCAAAGCCGACGGTGAGGGTCACGGTTCCCACTCTAGGGGGCTTGACGAAAGGGTTATTTCCGTCCAGCTGGTTGACACATTGACCGCCTGTGTAAACACTCGGGACATGACCGAGATCACACCGTTCGCCGCCCGGGTCCGGCTCTCGTTACGCGAGACGCTGCTCGACTCAGCGGCGGAACTGCTGGCCGAGCACGGTTTCGCGGGCCTGCGGATGGCCGACGTGGCCGCGGCGGCCGGGGTGAGCAGGCAGACGGTCTACAACGAGTTCGGCAACAAGTCCGCGCTGGTCGACGCGGTGGCACTGCGCACGCTCGCGGAGTTCCTCGAAGCCGCCGAGCGGCTCTGGCAGAACGCGCACGACCTGCCGGGCGCGCTGCACGCGCTGGTCGCGTACACGGTCCGGCACGGCCGGGAGAACCGCCTGGTCGCGTCGGTCATCGGCGGCGCGGAGGCCGAGGACCTGTTGCCGTTGCTGACCACTCGCGGCGAACCGGTGCTGCGCCCCGCCGTCGAGCAGGCCGCGCATCACCTCAGACGGTGGGAACCCACGCTGCCGCAGGTCATGGCCGACCGGATCGCCGAGGCCGCGGTCCGCCTGTCCATCAGCCACATGCTGCTGCCCACCGGAGACCCCGGCCAGGCCGCCGACGCCGTCTGCGCGGTGATCGTGCCGGCCGTCCAATCGTCCACATCAGACGCAAAGGAGCGTTCGCGATGAGCACGACCGAGTACCGGCAGGGTTTCGGCTCGCTGCGCAAAGGCGGCCTGAACTGGGACTCCTTCCCACTGCGGCTGTTCGTGAAGGGCAACGCCCGGTTCTGGAACCCGGCGGACATCGACTTCAGCCAGGACACCGCGGACTGGCAGACGCTGACCAGCGAGGAGAAGCGGTCGGCGACTTTCCTTGTGGCACAGTTCATCGCGGGCGAGGAGGCGGTGACCGAGGACATCCAGCCGTTCATGAAGGCGATGACCACCGAGGGCCGCCTCGCCGACGGGATGTACCTGAGCCAGTTCTGCTATGAGGAGGCCAAGCACTGCGAGGTGTTCCGGCGCTGGATGGACGCGGTCGGCCTGACCGAGGACCTGCACCCGTTCGTCGGCGACAACCCTTACTACCGAAAGCTTTTCTACGAGGAGCTGCCCGGCTCGCTGCGCACGCTGGAGACGGATCCCAGCCCGGTCAACCAGATCCGCGCCAGCGTCACCTACAACCACGTCATCGAGGGAACCCTGGCGCTGACGGGGTACTACGCGTGGCAGAAGATCTGCACCAGCCGCGGGATCCTGCCCGGCATGCAGGAACTCGTCCGGCGGATCGGCGACGACGAACGGCGGCACATGGCGTGGGGCACGTTCACCTGCCGCCGGCACGTCGCCGCGGATGACTCCCTGTTCGACGTGGTCACCCAGCGGATGGGCGAGCTGCTGCCGATCGCGCTGAACATGATCGAGTGGGTGAACGCCCAGTTCGAAGAGCCACGCCCGTTCGAGACCGACCCCCAGGAGTTCGTGAACTACGCCGCCGACCGCGCCCAACGCCGCCTCGGCGCCATCTCCTCGGCCCGCGGCACCCCCGTCGGCCAGATCGACCTGGACTACTCCCCGGAGACGCTGGAGGACCAGTTCGGGGCGGAGGATGCCAAGGTGTTCGCCGAGGTCATTGCCGGCAAGTCGCAGTAGGTTGTGCCTCAAGGCCGGGATCGGGCCGGTTGTGAGGGTGTCGAGCCGGGATCGCGTTGACCCGAAGGTGCCGGGGTGTTGGGAGGGGCGTTGTCGATCGGGAGTGCCATCCGGCCTCGGCTGACCCGGGTCCGGGCCGGGGCCGCCCTGCTCGGACCCGCGTTCGTCGCGGCCATCGCCTACGTCGACCCCGGCAACGTCGCCACCAACACGGCCGCGGGCGCCCAGTTCGGCTACCTGCTCGTGTGGGTTGTCGTCACCGCCAACGTGATGGCGGGCCTGGTCCAGTACCTGTCCGCGAAACTCGGCCTGGTCACGGGTTTGTCGTTGCCGGAGGCGGTTCGCGACCGGCTGTCCACCCCGGCCCGGCTGGCTTACTGGGCGCAGGCCGAGATCGTCGCGATGGCCACCGACCTGGCCGAGGTACTCGGTGGCGCGATCGCGCTGAACCTGTTGTTCGACTTGCCGTTGCTCGCGGGTGGCCTGATCACCGGCGCGGTGTCCACGGCGTTGCTGGTCGTGCAGGACCGGGCCGGGCAACGGCCGTTCGAGCGGGTGATCACCGGGCTGTTGCTGGTGATCGCGATCGGGTTCGCGGCCGGGCTGTTCGTGTCACCGCCGTCCGGATCGGGGGTGGCCAGCGGTCTCGTGCCCCGGTTCGCCGGACCGGAAAGCGTGCTGCTGGCCGCGGGAATGCTTGGGGCGACGGTGATGCCGCACGCGGTGTACCTGCATTCGGCGCTGGCCCGGGACCGGCACGGCCGCCAGACCGGGAGACCGTTGGGGCGCCTGCTGTTCGCGACCCGGTTCGACGTCGGTATCGCGATGGTGTTCGCCGGGGCGGTGAACCTGGCCATGCTGTTGCTCGCGGCGACCGCACTGTCCGGAATGGACGGTGTGGACACGTTGGCGGGCGTGCACTCCGCGATCAGCGACCACCTGGGCGCCGGGATCGCGCTGCTGTTCGCGATCGGCCTGCTGGCTTCCGGGTTCGCGTCGACCTCGGTCGGCTGTTACGCGGGCGCTGTGGTGATGGGTGGGTTGTTGCGGCGGCAGATCCCGTTGCTGACACGGCGTTTGCTCACGCTCGTCCCGGCTGTGGCGCTGCTGGCCGCTGGCGTGAACCCGACATGGGCACTGGTGTTGTCCCAGGTGGTGCTGTCGTTCGGGATCCCGTTCGCGTTGATCCCGTTGGTACGGCTGACCTCTCGCCGCAGTCTGATGGGTGGGAACGCCAACCGCCGCGTCACCACCGTATTCGCTTGGGTGATCGCGGGCGCGGTGATCGCGCTCAACCTCGCGCTCGTCTACCTGACCGTGGCCGGGTAGACCACGCCGACCTGGCGCAGCGCCTCGCTCAGGATCCGCATCACGGCGAGCGTGTCGTCCAGCGGCATCTCCGGGCTTTCGGTGTCCCCGGCCAGGATGCGCCGGGTGACCTCGGCGATCTCGAACTCGTAGCCGTTGCCCTCCAGCTGAAGGGACTCGACCACCGGCTCCTGGCCGGGCCGGCGCAGCACCAGCTCGGTCGGCCGGTAGAAGAACGGCGGCAGCTCGATCTGCCCGGAGGTGCCGACCACGGTCGCGCCGACGTCTTTCAACGTGACGATCGATGAGTACAGGTGAGCGAACACGCCGTTCGCGTACTTGAGCAGCAGCCCGGCCTCGGAGTCCACGCCGTTGCGCAGCTTCCCGTTCGCCACAACGGTTTCCGGCTCACCGAGGAGCATCTGGGCGAACGCCACCGGGTACACGCCCAGGTCGAGCAGCGAACCGCCGCCCAGCTCCAGGTTCCACAGCCGGTGCTCCGGGTCGTACGGGAACTGCACGCCGAAGTCCGCGTGCACGCTGTGGATCTGGCCGATCGCGCCGTCCTTGACCAACTGGCGCAACCGCCGCACCAACGGGTTGAACCGCGTCCACATGGCCTCCATCAGGAACACGCCCTGCTTGCGCGCGAGCGCGACGAGTTCCTCCGCGGCGGCCAGCGACACCGTGAGCGGCTTCTCGCACAGCACCGCCTTGCCGGCCAGCAAGGCATCCCTGGCGACCTCGAAGTGGCCGCTGTGCGGGGTCGCCACGTACACGACGTCGACCGTCGGATCATCGATCACACCGTGATGATCACCATAACTGCTTGGAATGGCGTGCTCACGCGCGAACGACTCGGCCCGGGCGGTGTCCCGTGAGGACACTGCCCGCACATCCACGCCGTCCACCAGCCGCATGTCCGAGACGACGATCTCGGCGATGCCGCCCGTCGCGACAAGTCCCCAACCGACCACGCCGTAAGACTAGCCGCCGAGGATGTCCTTGGCTGCAGCCCGCATCTCAACTTTGCGGACCTTGCCAGTAACGGTCATCGGGAACTCGTCCGCAACGTGGACATAGCGGGGAATCTTGTAGTGCGCGAGCTTGCCCTGGCAGTACTCGCGTAGTGACTCCGCGGTGAGCGGGGCCGCGCCCTCGCGCATCCGCACCCAGGCCATCAGCTCCTCGCCGTACTTCTCGTCCGGCACGCCGATCACTTGTGCGTCAAGGACGTCCGGGTGGGTGTACAGGAACTCCTCGATCTCGCGCGGGTAGATGTTCTCGCCGCCACGGATCACCATGTCCTTGATCCGCCCGGTGATGTTCAGGTATCCCTCGTCGTCCATCACCGCGAGGTCGCCGGTGTGCATCCACCTGGCCGAGTCGATTGCTTCCGCCGTCTTGTCCGGTTCCTCCCAGTAGCCCAGCATCACCGAGTAACCACGCGTGCACAGCTCGCCAGGTTCACCTGTTCGAACGGTGAGACCGGTTTCCGGGTCGACGACCTTGACCTCCAGGTGCGGGTGGACCCTGCCCACAGTGGACACCCGGCGGTCCAGCGAGTCCTCCGCGGTGGTCTGGGTGGATACCGGCGAGGTCTCGGTCATGCCATAGCAGATGGTCACCTCGGTCATGCCCATCCGCTCGATGACCTGTTTCATCACCTCGACCGGGCACGGCGATCCGGCCATGATCCCGGTCCGGAGACTGGTCAGGTCGTAGGCCTCGAACTCCGGCTGGGCCAGCATGGCGATGAACATCGTTGGCACGCCGTACAAAGACGTGCACCGCTCATCGGCGACCGCGGCGAGCGTGGCCGCCGGGTCGAACGCGGGCGCGGGGATCACCATGCAGGCGCCGTGCGAGGTGCAGGCCAGGTTGCCCATCACCATGCCGAAACAGTGGTAGAACGGCACCGGGATGCACACCTTGTCGCTTTCGGTGTAGCCGCACGTCTCGCCGACGAAGTAGCCGTTGTTCAGGATATTGTGGTGAGAAAGCGTGGCACCCTTGGGAAATCCTGTGGTGCCCGAGGTGTACTGGATGTTGATCGGGTCGTCGGGCGACAGCCGGATCTCGCTCAGCGCCGCGGGATCCCCGGCCCGGCCGCGCTCGACCAGATCCGTCCACTCTGGACTGTCCAGCAGCAGCACATCGACCAGCGCGGGACACTCCGGCCGGGCCTCGGCGATCATGCCCGCGTACTCCGACGTCTTGAACCGCGCCGCGGCCACCAGGGTCCGGATTCCGGATTGGTTGAGCACATAGGTCAGTTCGTGCACCCGGTAGGCGGGGTTGATGTTGACCAGGATGGCGCCGATCTTGGCCGTCGCGTACTGGACGAACGTCCACTCCGCCCGGTTCGGCGACCAGATCCCGACCCGGTCACCCTTGCGCACCCCCAGCTCGAGCAGCCCCAACGCGACCGCGTCCACCTCGGCCGCCAGCTCGGTGTACGTCCACCTGCGCCCGGCCGCCCGGTCGACCAGCGCGTCCCGGTCACCGAAGACCGCCACCGTCCGGTCGAAGTTCTCCCCGATCGTGTCCCCCAACAGCGGCTTAGC
>CBIMJO010000284.1:0-8872 GCA_966244135.1 uncultured Actinocrispum sp.
GACCCGACCGCTGTCCTGCCCAACGGGGTGACGTTCGTCCGTCACACCGAGGACGTCTATCCGGAGGTGGTCGCCGAGCGGGCCGCGGTGATCAAGGGCCTGGGCTGCGCGACCAGCTCGGCCATGCTGATCCCGGCGGACGGCGGCCGCCGGTTCTCCGAGCTGGTCGCCCGGACCATCGGCGAGATGGGCGATCCGGACGTGTCCACTGTGGATGCCAAGGGCCGGCGGGAACGGCTGTGGCTGCTGGGCCCGGGTGAGCGCCAGGACGAGATCATCGCCTCCGCCCAGCGCGAGTCACTGCTGGTCGCGGACGGCAACCACCGGGTCGCGGCGGCCACCCTGGCCGGCAAGGGCACGCTGCTCGCCCTGGTCACCGGCGGCCCGGACCTGCGGATCGGCCCGATCAACCGGGCCCTCGTGCACACCGGCCTGACCATCGACGACCTGGCCGCCCGCTGGACCGCGACCGGTCTGGACGTCCGACCGGCCGGGGACCGCACGCCCGAGACCGGCGTGGTCGTCGTGGTCTGCGGCGACACCGCGCTGAGAGTCACCCTGCCGGGCGACGAGCTGGACCACCAGGCGGTGGAACGGCTCATGGTCGAGCAGGCGCTGGGCATCGAGCCGTCCAAGGTGCTGCGGCCGTTGTACGAGGGCCAGACGCCCCGGCCGGACACCGACGCGGTGGTGCTGATCGCCGCCGTCCGCCGCCAGGACGTGCTGGCGATCCACGCGGCCGGGCACCGCATGCCCCGCAAGGCGACCTACTTCACCCCGAAGCCCCGCAGTGGCCTGCTGCTCGCTGATATCGGTTGATCGCGCTCAGTAGACTCGCCTCGGTGGGGATCGTGGGGCGGGGCCGTGAGCTGACCATGCTCACTGAAGCGGTGCGGAACGCCGCCGGGGGCTTGCTGCTGCTCTCGGGTGAGGCCGGGATCGGCAAGTCCCGGCTCGCGGAACACGCTCTGGCCATTGCCCGCGAACAAGGTCTGACCGTCCTGCGTGGACAGGCGCACGCGCTGCACTCGGGGCTGGCGTACGCGCCGATCGTGGAGGCGGTCCGCCCGCACGTCGCCCGGCTCGGCGACCACACCGGGCTGGAGCACCTCGGCCGGATGCTGGCCGACCCCAGGCTGCCCGCGCCACGGCCCGGCGGCGACCCGGCGCTCGAACGCACCCGGATGTTCGAGGCCGTCGCCGCGCTGGCCACCCGCCTGGCCCCGGCGGTGTTGTTCATCGACGACCTGCACTGGGCCGACCAGGGCACGGTCGAACTCGTCCACTACATCGGCCGCAACGCCCAGGGCGTGCTCGTGCTGGGCGCGTACCGGCCGAGCGAGGCCGGGTCGGCGCTGGCGGATCTCGCGGTCGCGGTCCGCCGGGACAACGGTGTGCTGCCGGTCGAGCCCCTGTCCGACGAGGCGGTCGCCGAGCTGACCGAGACCCTGCTGGGTCACACCCCGGACCCCGAGTTCGCCGCGACCGTGACCCAGCGCGCCAAGGGTGTGCCGTTGTTCGTGACCGCCCTGGTGCACGAGGGTTTTCACGAGAACGGGGACCTCCCGGCGATCGTCCGGGATGTCGTCCTGGCACGCCTGCACCAGCTCGACGACGCCGAGCGGCGTGTCCTTGAGGTCGTGGCGGTCGCGGGCGAGTCCGCGTCGGATGCGGTGCTGCGCCTGGTGACCGAGATCCGCACGGCCCTGCGGTCGCTGATCACCGGTGGTCTGGTCACCGAGTACACCGCCGGGCGTCAGGTCCGCTACCGCGTCGCGCACCCGCTCTACGCCGAGGTCGTGTACGCCGAGCTGACCATCAACGAACGCCGCACCCTGCACGCCGCCCTGGTCAAGGCGATCGAGCAGACCGACCCGGGTGACGTGCTCGCCCTCGCCCCGCACTACCAGGCCGCGGGCACCCTTACCGTTCCCGCTCGCGCGGTCGAGGTGATGGCCGAGGCGGGCTGGCGGGCGCTGGCGATGAGCGCGCCCGAGGAGGCCGTCCGGTACCTCGGCGCCGCCGCCGAACTGGCCGACCCGGGCCGTGTTCCGGCGTTGCTCGACGGCCTGGGCCGGGCGCACCAGAGCCTCGGCCGGTACGACGAGGCGCTCGCGGCCTGGCGCGAGGGCCTGCAGTCGGCCGCGCGCAACGGGATGATGGACGACGCCGGGGGCCTGCAGCTGCGGATGCTGCGGCTGGAGGCGGAACGGACGGACTCCAAGGCCGCCAACGACCGGCTGCACGACCTGGCCCAGCGGCTCAGCGTGACCTCACACGAGGCCGCGTTCCGGTACTTCGAGTTCACCCTGCGGCACAGCGCGCAGGCGGAGACCAGCGAGGCGGCGGCGATGCTGGCCGCTTTCGCCGGGGACGGCCAGCCCGCCGAGTCGCAGTCCATCGGCCACCTCGGCCGCGGCTTCCAGTTGCTGCTGGAGCTCAGGCACCACGAGGCCGTGCGGGTCATGGAGACCGCGGTCGAGCACGGCCGGAAGTTCGAGGGCGAGTACCCGTTCTATGCCCGGTTCACGCGGCTGCTGCTGAGCTACGCCCGGGCGCTGACCGGCGATGCTCGAGGGTGCCTGCGGGACATCACCGCGAGCATGGCCACACCGACTCTCGTTGAGACACCGGCATTGCGGTGCTTCGAGCTGTACGGCCTGGCGTTCGCCACATACCTCAGCGGCGACATCAGGACCGCGCTCGGGCACATCGACGCTGGCGTCACGACGGCGGTGGACGCGCGACTTCCCCGGTCGGTCGGCCGCAACATGGGGCTGCGGGCGTTCCTGCTGGCCGAGCTGGGCCGGCTGGGTGAGGCCCGGTCCGCGCTCGCCGAGGCCAGGCAGGCCTATCTGGCGCCGGACATGAGCCTCACGTCGATCATCGGGTTCGCCGACGCCGCCCTGCGGTTCCACACCGGCGGACCGTCCACATCGGACATGTGGGACCCGTACGCCACCTTCGCCGATCCGCTGTCCGGCACAGTGCGACCGCTGTTCACCGGCCTGACCGCCTTGGCCAACGGCGACCACGACCTCGTCTCCGGCCTGATCCCGGTGCTGCGGTCGGAATCCCCGCACCACGGCCTCGCACTGGCCTTCGCCGACCGGCTGGAAGGGTTGCTCACCAACGATCCCAGCCTGGTCCTGGCCGCGGCCACCCAACTCGACACCATCGGCACACCCTTGCTGGCCCGGCAGACCCGGCTGGAATGGGCCGAGCTGACCGGCGACCGCGACACGCTCCCGGACGCCATCGCGGAGTTCGACAAGGTGGGCGCGGCACCGTGGGCCGACCGGGCCCGGCAGCACGCCCGGTCGCTGGGCCTGCGGGTGGCCTCGGCGCGCAGTTCCGGCGTGCTGACCAACCGCGAGACGCAGGTCGTGCGGCTGCTGGGCGACGGACTGTCCAATGCGGACATCGCGGCCCGGCTGTACCTGAGCGAGCGCACGGTCGAGACCCACCTCCGCAACGCCTACAGCAAGCTCAGCATGTCTTCGCGGGTCGCATTGGCGCGTTGGGCAAGCGAGAACCTGCCATGAGGATCGTGGGCCGCGACGCCGAGCAGGACCTGCTCACCCAGGCGATCACCGATGTGCTGTTCGGCAACGGGCAGATGGCGCTGCTGCGCGGTGAGGCGGGTATCGGCAAGTCCCGGCTGGCCGAGTACGCCCTGGAAACCGCCCGGCACCGTGGCCTGACGGTGCTGCGCGGGCAGGCGCATCCGCTGCACGCGGGCCTGGCGTACGCGCCCGTGGTGGAGGCGATCCGGCCGCACCTCGGCACGCTGACCGACCACAGTGGACTGGAGCAGCTCGGCCGGCTGCTGGCCGATCCCCGGTTGCCCGCCGCCCGTCCCAGCGTCGACCCCGAGCTGGACCGCACCCTGATGTTCGCCGCGGTCACCGAGTTCGTCGCCCGGCTGGCCCCGGCGGTGCTGTTCATCGACGACCTGCACTGGGCCGACCGCGGCACGGTCGAGCTGGTGCACTATGTCGGCCAGAACACCAGGGACCGGAAAGTGCTGGTGCTGGGCGCATACCGGCCGAGCGAGGCCGGATCGCCGCTCGACGACCTCGCCGCGACCGTCCGGCGCCACCCAGGCGGCGAGGTCACCGTCACGCCCCTGCCGGATGCCGCGGTGGCCGACCTCGTCGGTGACCTGCTCGGCGAGCAGCCGCCGGCCGGCCTGCTGGACACCGTGACCGCCCGCGCCAAGGGCGTGCCGCTGTTCGTGACCGCGTTGGTACACCAGGGCTTCACCGCCGAGGCCACCTTGCCGCTGATCGTCCGGGACGTCGTCCTCGGCCGCCTGCAAGCCCTCGACGAGACCCAGCGACGACTGCTCGAGATCATCTCCGTCGCCGGGGACGCGGCCACCGACACAGTCGTCCGCACCCTGCTCGACGAGTCACAAGCGTTGCGCGCGCTGGTGATCGGCGGCCTGGTCACCGAGCAGACGGTGAACAGCGCATTGGTCTACCGGGTCGCGCACCCGCTCTACGCCGAGGTCGCCTACAGCGAACTGACGCTGGCCGAGCGCCGGAGCCTGCACGCCGCCGTACTGCGGGCGATCGAACGAACCACTCCGGACGACGTACTCGCCCTTGCCCCGCACTACCGCGAAGCGGGCGACCTGGCGGATCCCGTGCGGGCAGCGGAGATCCTGGCCGAGGCGGGCTGGCGGGCGTTGTCCATGCGGGCGGCCGACGAGGCCATCCGGTACCTCGAGGTCGCCGCGGACCAGGCCGAGGAGAAGCAGGTTCCCGCGCTGCTGGACGGTATCGCGCGGGCGCACCAGAGTCTCGGCCGGTTCGACGAGGCCACCGCGGCCTGGCGGCGCGCGACGGCGGTGGCGCAACAGCAAGGCCAGACCGACATCATGGCCGAGGTCCGGTTCCGGATGGCGATCCTGGACGCGCAGCGCTACGACTCGACCGCGGCCAACGAACGGATCCGCGTCGAGGCCCGGGCGCTGAGCCAGCAGTCGCCCGAGGCGGCCGTGCAGGACTTCATCTTCACCATGCGGCACGGCACGCTGGCCGAGGCCGTGGAGGTGTCCAAGATCCTCGCCGGCTACCTCGACCGCGACCAGTCCCCCGCCACGCAGGCCGTCGGCTGCCTGGGCGCGGGCGTGCTCCGGCTGTTCGACCGGGACGCCAGCACGGCGATCACGTTGCTGGAGACCGGACTCGCGCACGCCGTCGAATGCGAGGACGAGCAACCCTATCTGGCGCACTACCTGCGGCTCGTGCTGAGCGCCACGCACCTCGTCGACGGTGACATGCCGCGGATGCACGCCCGGGCACAAGAGCTTTTCACCGACCGGGCCCTGATGGACATTCCCTCACTGTGGTGCTGGGAGCAGTACATTTTTTCGTTCACCCTGTACCTGCAAGGAGATCTGCCCGCCGCGCAACTCCAGATCGAGCGGGGCGTGGCAGTGGCTCGCGAGGCCGGCCTGCCCCGGTCACTGGCGGGCACGCTGGCACTGCGCGCGTTCCTGCTGGCCGAGCAGGGAAAGGTCACCGAGGCGGTGACCACGCTGGCCGAGTGCAAGCGCGCCTACCTGGCCCCGGAGCTGAGCCTGTACGAGGTGACCGAGCTTGCCGCGGCGGCGATCGCCTGGCACGAGGGCGGGCGTGTGGTGTCGGCGCCGTTCAGCTACTACTCGTTGTTCAACGACCCGTGCGCGTCGATCCTGCGTGGCCTGTACACCGGTCTGGCCGCGTTGCGCAACGGTGACCGGGACCTGCTGGCCAGAACGGAGCAGCAGTTGCGAGTGTCCGGAACGGACCGCCCGCGGCTGGTGATCGCCTGTGCGGACCGGCTGCGGGGGTTGCAGCTCAACGACTCCGCGCTGCTGGCAGACGTCGCAGCAAGATTCACCTCGATGGGCGCACCGTTGCTGGCCGCTCAGACCACAGTGGAATGCGCCGAACTGACGGGCGACAGGTCGGCCATTCCCGGGGCCCTGCAGGTGTTCGAGCGATCCGGAGCAGCGCCATGGGCCGATCGGACGCGCCGATTGGCCCGGTCATTGGGTTTGCGGATGAGCCCAGCACGCGGCGACGGCCTGCTCACCAAGCGTGAGAGCGAAGTGCTGCGGCTGCTGGGCGACGGTCTGTCCAATGCGGACATCGCCGCCCGCCTCTACCTGAGCGAACGCACGATCGAGACCCACCTGCGCAACGCCTACGGCAAACTGGGCCTGACCTCGAGAGTCGCCATGGCCCGCTGGGCGGTGGAGAACCTCAGTTCTTCGTGATCTCGCTGACCAGGGCGGTGGCGAAGACATCCGTGTCCGGGCACGGAACCGCGAAGTTCAGCGACCGCTGGTCGGCGATCGTCGAGGTCACGGTGATCAGCGTGACGTCGTTCATCCCGACGTTCACCGTGCACTGGCCCTGGTCGGGGATGCTGCGGTCGGCGTCGGTGTGCACGGCCGGGTAGCCGGCGATGTCGGTGGGCTCGAAGTACGGCAGCCTGGCGCGCTTGCGGTACAAGGCCTCCAGGCCGCCGGACTTCAGGTCCACGGTGACGGTGATCTGCGGCTGCAGCGGGGTTTTCGCGGTCCACGTGCAGGTGGCGCCGTCGGCCACGCCCTTCGCCATGTCCTTGGCGACGGTCGTGTCCGGCTTGAGCAGCGTGCATGGCGCGTCCGCGTAGGACGAGACGTCCAGCGGCAGCGGGATCTGCGGCGCCAGCTTGGCGGGGCTACTGGCTTCCGGGGCTGCTACGGACAGCGCCTCCGGGCGCGCGCACCCGGCAAGCACCAGAAGGCAGGCCGTCAGACCCAGCCCGATCCGTCCCATCCCGGCTCTCCCTACTCGGACTCCCACCAACTATCACATGGTTTCGGCGACCGAGCGCTGATATCCAGCCTTCGCATGTCAATCAATGTCCACCGAGCATGACCGGCGGGTGCGCACCCTCGCCGTCATCCTCCCGATCGCCTTCCCCGGACGCAGACGATACCGTCCGAGCCGCCTTCGGCAGGAACATGGCGGGCACGACACACACGGCGATCAACACCAGGGCCCAGACGAACGTCGACGCGAAGGCGTCCGCGGCCGCCGCAGCGGCCATGTCGTGCGTCGCCGGGTTGTGCACCGCCACGCTGGCGGCGCCGATCCCGAGACTGGTGGCAACGTTGAACTTCGTGGCCAGCAGCCCGGCGAGCACCACGGACATGATGGATGTGCCGATGGCGCCGAAGGCCTGCTGGACGATGTTCATCGCCGAGGAGGCGTTGGCCACGTCCTGCGGCTTCAGCTTCTGCAGCGCGGCCGACATGATCGGCATCATCGTCGCGCCCATGCCCAGCCCGAGCACGAACAGCCCGAGCAGCAGCTGCCAGTACGGCGTGACCGGTCCGACCTGGGTGTAGATGACCATGCCGGCCAGGATCAGCACCAGGCCGGGCAGCACCACCTTGCGCACGCCGATCCGGTCGGCCAGCACGCCCGCGATCGGCATGGTTATCATCGCGCCGATGCCCTGCGGGGCCAGCAGCAGGCCGGCGTCGAGCGCCTGCTCGCCGCGGACCAGCTGGAAGTACAGCGGGAACAGCAGCATCGCACCGAAGAAGGACATCGCGAAGAACGACATCGCGAACACCGCGATGGAGAACCCCTTGTCCTTGAACAGCTTCAGGTTCACCAGCGGGTTGGGCACGCGCAGCGCCCGCAGCACGAACCCGGCGATCAGCAGCAGGCCGCCCAGGGTCGGCAGCCACACGTCGACCGCGCCGACACCGCCGGCGCTCGGGATGCGCGACACGCCGAACAGCAGCAGCGCCAGGCCCGGCGAGAGCATCAGCATGCCCGGGAAGTCGAACCGGCCCACTTGGCCCGCTTCGTCCTTGGGCAGCATCCGCCAGGCGAGCACCAGGGCGATGATGCCGATCGGCACGTTGATGTAGAAGATCCAGCGCCAGCTGACCGAGTCGACCAGCCAGCCGCCCAGGATCGGGCCGCCGATCGGGCCGAGCAGCATCGGCACGCCCAGCACGGACATCACCCGGCCGACGCGGGCCGGCCCGGCCGCGCGGGTCAGGATCGTCATGCCGGCCGGCATCAGCATGCCGCCGCCGAGGCCCTGCAGGACCCGGAAGGCGATCAGCGACTCGATGTTCCAGGCCAGCCCGGCCAGCACCGAGCCGAACAGGAACAGCACGATGGCCAGCATGTAGAGGCGCTTGGTGCCGAACCGGTCGGAGGCCCAGCCGGTCACCGGGATCACGGTGGCCAGCGCCAGCATGTATCCGGTGGCGACCCACTGGATGGTGTCCAGCGAGGTGTTGAACTCCAGCGCCAGCGCCTGCAGCGCCACGGACACGACGGTCGTGTCCAGGATCGCCATGACGGCGCCCAGGATCACGACCGCGGCGACTTTGAGGACGGCACCGTCGAGTTTGTCGGTTGCCGGTTGTGTCACGGGAAGTCCCCCATAGAGTCTTGGCAGGCGCCCGTGCATCCCCCACCAGTCCGGGCTCCTGGAACCATGCGGCGGCCTCGCCGCACGAATGTGCAAACGCGACTGTAGCCAGCGCGGTTTCTTACGGACAAAGAGTTTTAGGCGTGTGCGCCGTCACACTACGAACAGTCCCGGCGTGGTCACAGATCGGCGAACCGGCCGACCGCAACGAAAGCGGCCAGCAGCAGCAACACCAGGTTAGCCGGGATCACCTTGCTTTCCTTGCGTCGCAAGTGAACGACGACGGCGCCGATCTGCACGACCACCAGACCGACTGCGGCCAGCGGGGTGAGCACCTCGGCTATTCCCAGTGCCCACGGCAGGATCAGGCCGATCGCGCCGAGGAACTCCGCCCCGCCGATCGATTTCACCGCCCCATCGGTCATGTCGG
>CBIMJO010000285.1:0-8869 GCA_966244135.1 uncultured Actinocrispum sp.
GCCCCCGCCGGGGCGCCCAACGACACCCGGTAGTCGCGGCGCCCCGGCGGAGACGCCAGGAACCACCCCGATCCCGGCTCTCATCGACCGGGGACCTCGATACACGACCTACTCTGAGGGCGCCCCCCGCTCGGCCAGGTCCCGGAACTCGGGTGGGACCGTGCCGGTCGCGTAGAACGCCCGCCAGCCGTCGAGCTTCGGGAACGCCCCGGACTCGAAGTCCGCCAGGAGACCACCGATCCACTGGATCTCGGCCCGCCAGACGGCCAGCTCGTACTCCTGCTCGATCAGGAACATCCGGGGCACGCTTTGGCGCGTGCTCTCGTACTGCCGCTCGTCGGCGGCGATCCGGGCGGTGAGCAGGTCCCGCCGGTGCCGCAGCAGCTCGATCGCCTCGTCCGGCGGCAGCGCGCCGATCATCGACAGGGCCGCGGTGAACTTCAACGGCTCCCGTTCGGGGGTGCCGAGCAGCTCGCGGACCCAGTCCTGCAGCTCCGTGCGGCCGTCATCGGTGATCGCGTACGTGGTGCGCTCGGGGCGGCCGCCCTCGCGGGTGCTGCCGGTCGCCTCGATGAAGCCGTGCTTCTCCAGGTTCTGCACGACCGTGTAGAGCGAGCCCCACTTGATCGGCATGTCGTCGTCCTTGCCGCGCTCGCGGAGGAACGACGCCATCTCGTACGGGTGCATGGGCCGCTGGATGAGCGTGCCGAGGACAGCGAGCGCCAGCAGGTTGCCGACCTTGCGTCGTTTCGCCACCATGCCCCCTTCCTCGATTCCGGATACTCGTTCACGAGCATACGCGACCGAGTATCCAACAGGCAAGACTGCTCCGAGCGGGTTAACATGCGCCGATTACGATGAGTAGTCGGAAGGTGGCCATGCGCGTTGGGATTCTCGCGGTTGTCATCGCTCTCCTGGTCCCGGTCGCGGCGAGTGCCGTGCCCCAGCGGCAGGTCCTGTTCGACGGCGGCAGCAGCTACCCGCGTGTGATCCGCCTCCGCGACGGCACGATCCTGTCCAGTCTCACCACGAACGACGGCGCCCAGGGGGTGGGCGTCATCAGCGTGAGTACCGACGAGGGCAGGACCTTCCGCGAGCTCGCGACCATCGCCGACCCGGCGGCCGTGCACAGCGCGGGCATCTGTTGCTCCACTTTGTACGAACTGCCCTCGCCGGTCGGGGCGCTGCCCGCCGGAACGGTGTTGTGGGCCAACACTTCCGGCTACGCGGTCGGCGGGGACGAGCGCCGGACCAAACAACGGCTCTGGGCGAGCACCGACCGCGGCGCGACCTGGAAGTTCCTCTCCGACATCGGCGTCGCGGCCAACCCGCACCCCATCTGGGAGCCGAGCCTGTCGGTCGCGGCCAATGGCCAGCTCGTGGCGTTCTACTCCGACGAGACCGACAAGCTCCGGCACGACCAGAAACTCGTCCAGGTCCGGTCATCGGATGGTCTCAAGTGGACGGACTACCGGGAGACCGTGGTCAGTGATGTCTGGGAGGTGCGGCCCGGCATGATCAACGCCATCCGGCTGCCCGGCGGCGACTACTTCATGACCTACGAGGTGTGCAACAACGACAAGGTGCACCTCTGCAGCGCCTACTTCCGCCGTTCGATGGACGGCTGGGACTATGGTGATCCGCGCGACCTCGGCGTGCTGATCATGACCGCGGACCGCAAACGGGGCCGTCACACGCCGGTGCCGGCCTGGAGTCCGGGGCCTGGGCCGAACGGGACGATCCTGGTGATCACCGAGATGCTCGTGCGCGACGGCGGCGCCCTGGCGCCGGGCAATGGTGGGACGATCCTCGCCAACGACAACCGTGGCGAGGGGGCTTGGTACGAGATCCCGGCACCGGTTCCAGTGTCCGGAGTGGACAATGAGGGCTGCCGCAACTTCAGCCCCTCGCTGCTGCCGTCGGCCGATGGACTGTCCGTCCTCGAGGTCACCACCGACTACGACCAGGGCGTTTGCAAGACCTACTACGGAATTGGACCGCTTGTCCGGTCTGCCCGAAAAGAATCTTGAACCGCCACCCGGCTGGCTACGTATGGGTTGTGACGTAGTTTGGCGAAGCCGGGGAGGCACCCAGGATGGCACAGCGACTCAGTGCGGCCGCGCGGGACGCGGCCCTGACTCGGATCAGCCTGATCACGGCCGGCGTGGTCGCTTTGGGCCTGGCCGGCACGGTCGGCCTGGGCGTCGCGGTGGCTTCCGAGACGCCGGACAAGAGTAGCAACCCGGCGCCGGAGGCCGAGGTCACCGCGCCGCAAGAGCAGAGCAGCGGCTACGGCGACCTGGGCGCGAAGAACGTGACGCCGGACGTGGCGACCGTGCCCGCGACACCGAAAGGCCAAGCGGCGCCCAAGGTTCCGGCCGCGCCGAAGGCTCCCGCGCCCAAGCCCAAGGCGACTCCCAAGCCGCCGGTGACCTCGTCGGGTGGGTCATGAACGGCGTCCGGTTCGAGGCCATCGGCACGACGGCGCACCTGCTCGTGACCGAGCCCAAGGTGCTGCCCGCGGCCGAGGTCATGCTGCGGGAGTTCATCGCCGATCTGGACCAGGCGTGCAGCCGGTTCCGGGACGACTCGGCGCTGAGCGAGCTGAACCGCACCGGTCAGGCGACGCATCCGAT
Source organism: uncultured Actinocrispum sp. (assembly GCA_966244135.1). Classification (GTDB taxonomy): domain Bacteria; phylum Actinomycetota; class Actinomycetes; order Mycobacteriales; family Pseudonocardiaceae; genus Kibdelosporangium. The sequence goes on from CBIMJO010000285.1 coordinate 2,637, forward strand.
GCTGCTGGCGGCGGTGCGGGTCGCGCTGGACGCGGCCGAGCAGACCGACGGCCTGGTGGATCCGACGCTCGGCACGTTCATGGCGGACCTCGGCTACGACCGCACTTTCGCCGAGGTGGCAACGAAAACGGCTGCGGAAGTCAAATCGGCTTCAGTGAAGGTGATCGACCCGCCCCGGCAGCAGGCCTGGCGGGACATCAAGATCGCCGACGACACCGTGACCGCGCCCCGCGATGTGCGGATCGACCTTGGTGCGACGGCGAAAGCGTGGGCGGCGGACACCGTGGCCAAGCAGATCGCCGACGCCACCGGGTCCGCGATACTCGTGAACCTCGGCGGGGACATCGCGGTCGCGGGCGCTCCCGAGGATGGCTGGAGCATCCGGGTCACGGCTGATCACAAGGACGATGAGGGCGGCCAGGTCGTGGCGATCCACTCCGGTGGCCTCGCGACCTCCAGCACCACCGTCCGGCAGTGGCAGCGCGGCGACGAACTGCTGCACCACGTGCTCGACCCGGCCACCGGTCTCCCGGCGCCGCGGATCTGGCGCTACGCAACGGTTTCCGCCGCGAGCTGTGTCGACGCGAACACGGCTGCCACAGCGGCCCTGGTGCTCGGCGAAGGAGCACCGCATTGGCTTGCGGCGCGGGGACTTCCCGCCCGCCTGGTATCGGCCGACGGCGATGTCGTCACGGTCGCCCAGTGGCCTGAGGAGGAGACATGACACTACTTGTGTCAACCTCACGTGGCTGCCAGCCGCAGCTAAGGGGAACGGGACGCGACTCGGCCACCGGTACGTGCCGAACCGGATGGTGCCGACCCAACGTGACCACAAGTGTGAATTCCGGAGAGGCGGAACCGTCATGACATTGGCCGCGCCTTTCGTGGGCGAAAGCACTCTGTGGTATCTCGCACGGGGCAGTGGGATTGTCTCCCTCGCGCTGTTCACCATGACTGTCGTGCTGGGACTGTTGGTGGCCGGGCGGCTCAGCTCGCCCGCGTGGCCGCGGTTCGTCACGGAGACGTTGCACCGCAACCTTTCCCTGGCCTCGGTGCTGTTCCTGGCCGTGCACATCGTCACGATCGTCTCGGACAGCTACGTGACCATCAGCCCCGTCGACGCGTTCGTGCCGTTCGTCGGTTCGTACTCACCGTTCTACCTGGGCCTGGGCGCGTTGTCCGTCGACATCATCCTGGCCCTGGTGCTGACCAGCCTGTTCCGCACGCGGCTGCCGTTCAGGGCCTGGCGGTTCGTCCACTGGCTGGCGTACCTGAGCTGGCCGGTCGCGGTGGTGCACACCATCGGTATCGGCTCCGACCAGAGCTGGGTGCTGATCACGGTCGGCATCAGCGTCGTGCTCGTGCTGGCAGCGGGCAGCTTCCGCCTGGCCTCGGTGCGGAGGAGGGCATCGTGAGCGCACCAGAACATCGTTATGACGGCAGGCCAAGGTTGTTGTCCCAGCAATGGCCGACTCTCGCCGGGCATGCGCGGGCCCTGGGTCCGTTGCCCGAGGTGCCGAACCTGGTCGACGTGGTCACCGCGTCCGGCCTGCGTGGCCGCGGCGGGGCCTGGTTCCCGACCGGGCGGAAGCTTGCTTCCATTGCCGGCAAGGAGAACCCGCACCTGATCGTGAACGGGATGGAGAGCGAACCGGCCGCGGGCAAGGACAAGCTCCTGCTGCGCCGGGCGCCGCACCTCGTGCTCGACGGCGCCGAGCTGGCCGCCAAGGCGATCGGCGCGGACACCATCACTGTGTGCGTGCACCGCGGCGGTGGCCTCGCGCGGCACCTGATGTCGGTCGTCGCGGACCGGGCCTCCGCGAACTGGGGCACCGGGGTGCGCATCGAGGTCAGCGAACCGCCCAAGTGGTACGTGTCCAGCGAGTCGACCGCACTGGCGAACTTCGTCGGCGGTGGCGAGGGGAAGCCGCGCTCCGTGCCTGCGCGGACTTCCGGCGTCAACGGCCGCCCGACGCTCGTGTCCAATGTGGAGTCGTTCGCGCACATCGCGATGATCGGCCGGTACGGCCCGAACTGGTTCCGGACGGCCGGAACCGGTGAGGCGCCGGGAACCGCGCTGTTCACGGTGAGCGGGGCCGTGCGGCACCGGGGAGTGTTCGAGCTCCCGGTCGGCGTCACCGGCGACACCATCCTGCGGGTCGCGGGCGGTGTGACCGAGGCGATCTCCGCGGTTCTCGTTGGCGGGTACGGCGGTGCGTGGATCGAGCCGCGAGAGTTGCGGCGCCCCTTCACCCCTGAGGTGCTCGGCCAGATCGGTGCCTCGCCCGGCGCCGGTGTGGTGGTGGCTTTCCCTTCGCGTGCTTGCGGTCTGAACGAGACCATGCGGGTCGCCGAGTGGATGGCCGCCCAGACCGCCGGCCAGTGCGGGCCCTGCTTCAAGGGCCTGCCCGCGATCTCCGACGACGTCACCAAGATCACCCGCGAGGGCGACCGGCAGGCCTACGAGCGGCTGCGGTTCCGGCTCGGCGTGATCAACGGCCGGGGTGGCTGTGCCCACCCCGACGGCGTGGTCAAGTTCGTGGCCACCGCGATGAAGGTGTTCGCCCACGACGTCCGCCGGCACCTGTCCGGACAACCGTGCCAGGGCGGCCCGCAGGTGCTGCCCGTCCTGGCCCTTCCCGACGAGAGCGAGGGCTGGCAATGAGCGAGCGGCTGAAGGTCGACATGATCGCCTGCGACGGCCATGGCGTGTGCGCGGAGCTGCTGCCCGAGGTGATCGGGCTGGACGAGTGGGGCTACCCGATCGTCAGCGACACGCCCGTGCCGGACGATCTGCAGAAGCACGCGAAGCGCGCGGTTCGCCTGTGCCCCAAGCTCGCGCTGACCTTCGCTTCGTCACCCCACTGACAGCCCGATACTGGCCGCTGCGTCCCGCCAGGGACTCCGCGGGCCTAGAGGGAGGTATCGGGCGAACGGCCGGCTGGGGCGGGCGGGCAGACCGGCGCTCCTGGCCTGGACCAGGATGTTGCCCAGCGCGCTCGCTTCGACCGGTCCGGCAAGGACTGGCAGTCCACAGGCATCGGCGGTGAGCCGGCACAGCAACCGGTTGTGCGCTCCGCCGCCGACCAGGTGGACCATCTCGATCTCACGATCCGCGAGCACAGCGGCGGCGTGCAGCGCGGCGGCGTGAGCGAGGGCCAGTGACTCGAGGATCGCCCGGACGATGCCCGGCCGGCCAGCCGGTGGGGTCTGACCGGCGGCCCGGCATCGCTGGGCGATCCTCGAAGGCATGTCCCCGGGCGGCAGGAAGATCGGGTCGTCCGGGTCGAACACCGCAGCGAACGGCGGTTCGTCCTCGGCGGCCGCCAGCAGCGGCTCCAGGGGTTCGTCCCATTCCCGCAGGCATTCGCTGAGCAGCCACAGGCCCATGGTGTTGCGCAGGAACCGCGTCTTGCCGTCGACTCCGGCCTCGTTGGTGAAGTTGGCCGCTCTGGCCGGTTCGCTCAGCACCGGCTGGTCGAGCAGAACCCCGACCAGGGACCAGGTTCCGCAGGAGATGTACCCGAAACCGGGGCCGTCGTTGGGGATCGCGAACACGGCCGAGGCTGTGTCGTGGGACGCGACCGTCATCAGCTGGACCTCACCGTAGCGGTAGTCGCGCACCACTCCGCTGTGCTCACCGGGTTGTCTCAGCGGTGGCAGGATCTGCTGAGGGATGCCCGCGCTTTCCATGACCTTCGCGGACCATTGCCTCGTGGTCGCGTCCAGCAGGCCGGTGGTGGAGGCGTTGGTGACCTCGGCGCCCATGGTCCCGGTCAGCCCGTAGGTGATCAGGTCGGGCAGCAGCAGCATCTTGTGGTCCGCCAGGCGTTCGGGCGGTTCGGTCATCAGCTGGTAGACCGTGGTGAACGGGAGGAACTGCAGGCCGTTGATCCCGTACAACGTCTCGTCGTCGATGGCCTCGCGCAGCTTCGCGTCCATGCCGTCGGTTCGCGAGTCGCGGTAGCTGCGGACGTCGCGGTCGACCTTTCCGTCCGGGCCGACCAGACCGTAGTCGATCGCCCACGAGTCGATCCCGAACGTCACCGGGTTGTCGGCGAGCTTCAGTCCACTGAGGACATACCAGATGATCTTCCTGGCATCCACCCGGAGCCCGCCTGCGGCTCGCGGCAATGGGCTGGTGGGGAACCGGAGCAGTTCGGTCAGCTCGACCTCACCGTCAACGACCCGGCCCTGGATGACCCGGCCGCTGCTGGCCCCTAGGTCGACCGCGACGAACATCAGCGCAGGAACGCCGCGGCCACCCCGGCGTCGACCGGGACCAACAGGCCTGTCGTGTGCGAGAGATCGCCCGCCGTCAGCGCGAACACCGCGTTGGCCACATGGTCGGGCAGGACCTCCAGCTTGAGCAGGGTTCGCTGGGCGTAGAACTCGCCGAGTTTCTCCTCAGGCACACCATAGACGGCTGCGCGCTTGGCACCCCAGCCGGACGCGAAGATCCCGGACCCGCGCACGACGCCGTCGGGGTTGACGCCGTTGACGCGGATGCCGTGCTCGCCGAGTTCGGCCGCCAGCAGCCGGACCTGGTGGGCCTGGTCGGCTTTGCTGGCCCCGTAGGCAATGTTGTTCGGGCCCGCGAAAACGCCGTTCTTGCTGACGATGTACACGATGTCGCCGCCCATGCCCTGGGCGATCATCGTCCGCGCGGCCTCCCGGGACACGAGGAATGAACCCCGCGCCATCACGTCATGCTGCAGGTCCCAGTCCTCGACGGTCGTCTCCAGCAACGGCTTCGACACCGACAGGCCGGCGTTGTTCACGACCAGGTCCACGCCGCCATACGCCAGGCACGCCTCACGGACGGCTTCGGCAACGTCCACTTCGGACGTCACATCGGCCGTCACCGGCACCCCGCCGACGTCCAAGGCGACAAGGGCCGCTGAGCGCCGGTCCCGGTCGGCGACAACGACATTCGCGCCCTCGGCGGCGAGACGCTCGGCGATCGCCTTGCCGATCCCGGACCCGCCACCGGTCACCAGCGCGACCCGGCCGGCGAGGGGCTTCGGCCTGGGCATCCGGCGGAGCTTGGCCTCCTCCAGGTCCCAGTACTCGATCCGGAACTTCTCCGCCTCGGAGATGGGGGAGTAGCGGGACACCGACTCGGCGCCGCGCATGACGTTGATCGCGTTGACGTAGAACTCGCCCGCGACCCGCGCGGTCTGCTTGTCCCGCCCGAAACTGAACATCCCCACACCCGGCACGAGCACGATCGCCGGATCAGCACCCCGCATCGGCGGCGAGTCCGGGGTCGCATGCCGTTGGTAGTAGGCCGCGTACTCCTCGCGATAAGTCTTGTGCAGCTCCTTGACCCGGGCGATCACGTCGTCGATCGGCGCTGTGCCGGGGAGATCGACGACCAAGGGCGCGACTTTGGTGCGCAGGAAGTGATCCGGGCATGACGTACCGAGCGCGGCCAGCCGGGGATGTTCGGTCCGGGACAGGAAGTCCAGCACCTCAGGGCTGTGGGTGAAGTGACCGACCTGGCGGGTGTCCGTGGACGCGAGCCCCCGCAGCACCGGGAACAGCGCGGCCGCCCTGTCACGGCGGTCTTCCAGGGGTTCGCAGCCGGGCATCACCGGGCCGAACGGCTCGGGCTTGCCGTGCTCGGCCAGGAATCGTTCGGCCGTGCGGATGATCTCCAACGAGTTGGCCTGGCATTCCTCGCTGGTGGCGCCCCACGCGGTGATGCCATGCCCGCCGAGGATGCAGCCGATGGCCTCGGGCGAACGTGCCTTGATCGCCGCGATGTCGAGGCCGAGCTGGAATCCCGGCCGCCGCCAGGCAACCCACGCCACCCGGTCGCCGAAGACCTTGCGGGTCAACTCCTCGCCATCGGCCGCCGTGGCCAGGGCGATCCCGGAGTCCGGATGCAGATGGTCCACATGGGACGCGTCGACGAGCCCGTGCATCGCGGTGTCGATACTCGGCGCGGCCCCGCCCTTGCCGTGCAGGCAGTAGTCGAACGCGGCGACCATCTCGTCCTCGCGCTCGACACCCGGGTACACGTCGACGAGCGCCCGCATCCGGTCCAGCCGCAGCACGGCCAGCCCCGCCTCGGTCAGCGTCCCGAGATCCCCTCCGGACCCCTTGACCCACATCAGCTCGACGTCACCGCCGGTGACGGGATCGGTGTCGGTGCCCTTGGCGGACGCGTTGCCGCCGGCGTAGTTGGTGTTACGGGGATCGGAGCCGAGCCGATGAGACCGGGCGAG
>CBIMJO010000286.1:0-8861 GCA_966244135.1 uncultured Actinocrispum sp.
GTGAACACGGCGATCGGGTTGCGCGGGTCCAGTTCAAGGGCCTTGCGCAGGTCCTCCTCGCTGTCGAAGCCGAGCACGGACATGCCGTCCCAGCCCTCGGAGCGTGGTTCGAAGGCCGCCTCGATCTCGGTGTGCCGCCACGACCGCAGCCCCGGCAGCTGGTAGGTCAGCTCGGCGTGGTCGTTGCGCCACCAGGTGATGAACCGCTCATGCGTCCACTCCGGCGGTTTAGCGGCCAGCAGCACCAGGTTGTACATCGACACCTCCCGAGTCAGCGAACCGGACCCCGGGCGACCGCCCGATCAGCAGGCGTGCCAGCCGGCCTGAGTGGCCGATCCGCCCGGCGGCCACGAAGTTCGCGACCACCGCGCCGGACCGCCGGACCTCGCCGAGGTAGAACTCGTCGCTGCCGGTGGTGCTCGCCGCGAGCTGGTGGTGGGTCAGCGTGCCCTGCTCGCGCTGGGCCAGGTAGCCCTCCATCGCCTCGCGGCCACCGGCGAAGTCCGTCGCGCCGGCGTCGGTGGAGAACAGGATGGAGAACGAGAAGTCGTCGTCGATCAGGTCCAGGATCCGCGACGGTGTGTCGCTGTCCAGGATCTCGAACCACGCCGTAAGAAATGGTGCAGCAAGAAACGGTGCCGCCAGAAACGGTGCAGCCTGCCCGTCATCGGACACGGTCGGCCTCCTCGCTCGCTCGCCGGGCCGCCAGCTGTCCGGCGCGGCGGCCGGACACCACCGCCAGGCACAGACCGCCACCGTAACCCTCGTTGTACACATCGGACAGATCCGCGCCCGCCGGGAACAGCCCGTCGACCGGCCGCCCGTCCGGGTCGATGGCGACGCCGTGCTCGTCCGCCTCGATGCCGCCGAAGGTGAACGTGATCGCCGGAACGACCTCGGCGAAGAACACCTGTCCCTCCCCCAGCCGGTCCCGGGCATCCGCGTCCAGGTGCACCGGCCCGAAGAACATCGGCAGAGCCTCAACACTGTCCACGACACCGACACGGCCGCCCCGGTCCCGTGAGAACGCCCAGCGGTCCAGCCGCGGGCTGCCAGGGACGAAGGGCGCTTCGGCGGCCTCGCGCTGTACCGCTTCGGACCACAACAGCAGGCCACGGCCACCGTGCGCGGCCAGGGCCATGGCGTTGTTGTGGTCGCCGCGGGTCTCGTCGGCGAACCGGTGTCCCGACGGATCCAGGAGAACGCCGAAGTCGCTGTGGTACAGGGCGAACGCGATGTAGTCGACCGGGCTCAGCGGCTCGGCCCCGGCGGCGAACAAGTGGCCATAGAAGCCGGTGTTCGCCGTGTTCACCGACGCTCCCAACCGGGCGGCGAGCGCCGCTCCGGTGCCGCTGGACCACGGATTGCCGCGCAACGGCGGGACGAACCCGCCACCGACCAACTCGGCCCGGACCTCCGGATCGGCTTGCCGTCCGCCCGTGGCAACGACCAGCGACCTCGCACTGACCCGCAGCGGACCGTTGGGAGTGGTCACGTCAAGCAGATAGTCGTCGCCGTCCCGATGCACATCGTCGGTCTGCGCACCGGCGACCACCCGTCCACCCGCTGCGATCAGCGCCCGGGTGAGGTGCGCGAGCAGCAGTGGCATGTCGAACTTGTGCCCGCGTCCGGCGAGCGCCCGCTCCTCGCCGGTCATCGGTGGAACGTAGCCGCTGAGCCACTTGATCGCGTCGTGGTAGCCGTCGACGACCAGCCGGCCGTGCCGCTGGAACCGGCCCGGGTCCTCCTTGTACAGCTTGGCCTCGTCCTCGATGGCCCAGACGTAGCCGCCGGAGATCGCCGCGGATCCCCCGATGTGTGGGGCTCGTTCGAGCACGAGCGTCCGTGCGCCGACGTCGGCCGCGGTGACCGCCGCCGACAGACCGGCCAGGCCACCACCGAGCACGGCGACATCGACGGACTCTGTCATGACGTGACTCCTTCGGGCCAGTCGATCAACGCGAACGACGTCGAGAAAAACGACTGGTAGCGCGCGATCAGCCCGCGCGGGGACACGAGCGCCGCCGAGTGGAACGCGCCGACCGGCGCGCCCGACTCGGTGACCACCCCGTACACCATCTCGGTGTCGTCGTCGGCGCAGTACCGGAGCACTTCGTGCACCCGGTCGACGGCGTCGCGGCCGGCGATGTAGTCCGCGAAGTCCGCTTTGGACGTCCCGGCCACCTCGCGGCCGGGCAGGGCGATCAGGAACCGCAGATCCGGTTCCATCAGTTGCAGCGCCTTGGCCGGGTCGTGGCCGTCCATAGCGGCCAGATACTCACGCAGTGCCACGGTCACTCTCCCTCGAGCGCACGGACCTAACGGGCGGGCGGGGTGTAGAAGTCCCCTTCGGACACCCATTTTCCGTTCTTGACGACCACGTTCTGCACGTCCCGGGTGCCCATGTGCCGGTCGGGGCCGAAGTTCATCACCGGGGCCACGCCGGGATCGATGTTCTTGGCCTGCTCGTACGCCTGTACCAGCGATTCGGAGGTGACCGGCCCCTTGATGGTCTGCGCGATCCGGCTGAACACCTTGGCGCCGGTCCAGCCCCACAGGGCGATGAAGTCGGCGGGCTGGCCGGGTTCGTAGCGGGCCATCGCGTCCTTGAACTCCTGGATCTCCGGGCTGGAGTCGTTGGGGGACTTGACGAACTGCACCGCGCGGGCGCCCTCCGCGGCATCGCCGGCGAGGGTGAGGGTGGACTGCGCGGCGACCGGCGAGTAGCTGTAGGACGGCACCGTGAGGCCCTGCAGCTTGGCCTCCTTCATGAACGCCGCGGCCTCGGGTGAGGCGAGGATCAGGATCACCGCGTCCGGGGACTTGGCCTTGACCTGGCTGATCACCGGGCTGTAGTCGGTGGACTGGAACTTCACCGGCAGGAGGCTGACGTTCATCGCCGGGTCGGCCTTCTTGGCCACGCTCTGCGCGGCCTGGGCGACCTTGACGAACGCGGCCGGGTCGCTGTGCACCACCACGACGTTCTTGCGGCCGTCCTTGGCGGCCCAGGCACCGAGCGCGGCGGCCTGGTCCTCATACAGGGTCTGGGTGCCGAACAGCCCGGGGCGCGGCGGGTTGTACCAGGAGTCCAGGCCGCCGAGCTCGTTGAGGATGGGCACCTTGGACTGTTGCAGGACGAAGGGGAACGCGGCTTCCGCCTGGGATGTGCCGTTGGCCGCGACGATCGCCACGACCTTGTCCTGGCCGATCAGCCCGCGGGCGATCTGCACGGTCTGCTGGGGGTCGAAGGCGTTGTCCTTGACGATCCAGTTGACCTTGCGGCCGTTGATCCCGCCCTTGTCGTTGATCATCTTGAAGTAGGCGTCCGCGCCGGCGCGCTGGGGCACGCCGGAGGCGCTGACCGCGCCGGTCAGCGGGTACCAGGCGCCGATGGTGATCTGCTGGTCGCCCGCCCCGGACGAGTTCGCGTTCCCGCAGGCTGTGACGAGCCCAGCGGCGAGAACCAGGGTGGCGGCGACGCCGGCGACTGTGACGTGCGTCGAGCGGAGGCGCATGACTGCTCCTAGCAACCTGAGTTCAGTTCAGTTTGACTCTAACCAGTGGTCCCGCCACGGACAAGGCGGGCGGAAAACGATCCGAATGGGATCGATTCGGAAAAACCGTTGGCGGGCGGGATTATTCGCCGACCATGCGCAGGCAGCAGCCCTCGATCAGCTCGCACACCTCCGCCAGCGGCGTCACCCCGGACGGCCGGTACCAGCGCCACACGCTGATGATCAGGCCGAGCAGCGCCTGCGCCAGCACCTGGGCGTCGCGCACCGGGAACACGCTCTGCGACATGCCCTGGGTGAGCAGCCGGGTCCAGTCGCGCTCGATCTGCCGCACCAGGTCACGCGCGGCACGGCGCTCGGTCTCCTCGCGCTCGGACTCCCGCGCCCCGGCCAGCAGCACCATGTTGTTCTGCAGGATCCGCATCTGGAGGATCTCGTGGTCGGACACCGCGAAGGCGGCTCGCACCGCTGCCCGCAGGGCCGCCTCCGGGTCGGTCTCCGCCTTGGTGGCGGCGAGGAAGTTCTCCCGCGAGCGCTGCAGCTCCAGCCGCATGATGGTGAGCAGGCAGTGCGCCTTGGACTCGAAGTAGTGGTACAGCGCGGTCTGCCCGATGCCGACCCGGCCGGCGACCGCGGACCACTTGGTCGCCTCGTAGCCGGTCTCGCCGAAGTACTCGATCGCGGCGGCCAGGATCGCGCCGCGCTTGGACCGCGGCCCCTCGTCGGACTCCGCCGTCTTCGCGTTGGCCTTCGCCTTGGTCATCGTCGCTCCCCCGCTGCCGGTGTGCGGCCCCATAGCCTATCCCAACCTGAACTCGGCTCACCGCGCGGTCCAGCCGCCGTCGACGATCATCACCTGTCCGGTGTAGTACGAGGACGCGTCCGAGGCCAGGTACAACAGTGCGCCGTCGAGCTCCTCGGGCCGGCCGGCGCGGCCGAGCATGGTGTTGCGGTCCACCCAGCGGCGCGAGCGTTCGTCGGCGAACAGCTCCTCGGTCATCTCGGTGCGGAACCAGCCCGGGGCCAGCGCGTTGACGCGTACGCCCGAGCGGCCCCACTGCCCCGCCAGTTCGCGGGTCAGCCCGATCAGCCCGGCCTTCGAGGCCGCGTAGCCCGCGCCGCCCATCGGCGCGGCCGACACGAGCCCCAGGATCGAGGCGACGTTGACGATGCTGCCGCCACCACCGCCCTCAGCCAGCAGCCTGGACAGGTGGAACGGCGCGACTAGGTTCACCGCCAGCACCCGGGCGAACTCGCCGGCGGACTCCTTCGTGGCCTGCTGCTGCCCGTCGGTGGCCGCGTTGTTCACCAGGATGTCGAACCGGCCGGTCTGCGCGAAGGCCGTCTCGGCGAGCCGGACACGGTCCTGCTCCACCGACACGTCGCAGCCCACGGCGCGGATGCCCGCTCCCAGCTCACGCACTCGCTCGACCCGGCGCGCGGCGGCGAACACCGTGGCACCGGCCGAGGCCAGCACGCGGGCGAACCGCGCGCCCAGCCCGGACGAGGCCCCGGTGACCACGGCAGTCTTGCCCGCCAATGAGAACAGCTCGTCCATCAGGCGTCCACCGCGATCGGCAGTGCGGTCGCCCCGCCGTCCAGCACGAGGGTCTGCCCGGTCATCCACGAGGAGGCGTCGCTGGCCAAGAACAGTGCGGCGTTCGCGACGTCCTGCACCGTGCCCAGGCGCCGCAACGGCAGTTTCGCGGTGAGCACCGGTTCCCTGGCCTCCCACACCGCTCGCGCCAGCTCGGTCTTGATCACGCCCGGGGCCAGCGCGTTGACCCGGACCTTCGGGCCCAGCTCGTAGGCGAGCTGCCGGGTCATCAGCAGCATCGCGGCCTTGGTGGCGTTGTAGTAGCCGATCCCCGGGTCGACGATCAGGCCACCGACCGACGCGATGTTGACGATCGTGCCGCCGTGCTCGGCCATCCAGGCGTCCCAGGCGACGCGGCTCCACGCGATCATCCCGTACTGGTTGACCCGCGCGGTCTTCTCCGCCCGCGGCAGGTCCAGCCCGAGCAGGTCACCCATGTACGGGTTGGTCGCGGCGTTGTTGACGAGCACGTCCAGCCGTCCGAAGTGGACCATCGTCTCCGTGGCGCAGCGCTGCGCCTGGTCGGGCTCGCCCGCGTTGGCCACGATGTCCAGGACGTCGCCGCTGCCTTCCGCGCGCAGCAGTTCCGCGCGAGCCTGCCTGAGCCCTTCGGCTTTGCGTGCCGCGATGACGATGTGCGCTCCCGCGGCGCGCAACGCGTGCGCGATGCCGAGCCCGATGCCCCGCGAACCGCCGGTGATGACCGCGACGCGGCCGTCCAGAACCTTGTCCGTCATCGGGTCTTCTCCTTGTACTTGGCCAGTTCGTGGCGGGCCACCGTGCGCAGGTGCACCTCGTCGGGACCGTCGGCGATGCGCAGCGCGCGGGTGATGGCGAACAACCGGGCCAGCACGGTGTCGTCGCTGACCCCGGCCGCGCCGTGCGCCTGCACCGCGCGGTCCACGACCCGGTGGGCGACATCCAGCGCGGCGACCTTGATCGCGGCCACCTCCATCCGCGCGGCCGCGTTGCCGATCGTGTCCATCAGCCAGGCCGACTTGAGCACCAGCAGCCGCAACTGCTCGATCTCGATGCGGCTGCGCGCGATCCATTCCCGCACCACCCCCTGATCGGCCAGCGGGCCGCCGAACGCCACCCGCGACAGCGTCCGCTCGCACATCATCCTCAGCGCCCGCTCGGCGAAGCCGACCGCGCGCATGGCGTAGTGCATCCGCCCCGGGCCGAGCCGTCCCTGCGCGAGCGCGAAACCCTCGCCCTCGCCGCCGAGCAGGATCCCAGCGGGCACACGGACGTTCTCGAAGAGGACCTCGCCATGGCCGAGCCGGTCGGTGTAGCCGAACATCGGCAGGTCGCGCAGGACCGTGACACCGGGTGCGTGCCGCGGGATGAGCACCATGCTCTGCTGGCGGTAGACGGGCGCACCCGGGTCGCTGACGCCCATCAGGATGATCAGCTCGCAGTCCGGGTCGAGGATGCCGGAGGTGTACCACTTGCGGCCGTTGACGACGTACTCGTCGCCGTCCCGGGTGACGCGCGTGCGGATGTTGCGGGCGTCCGAGCTGGCGACGTCCGGTTCGGTCATCGCGAAGCAGGAGCGGATCCGCGCGTCCAGCAACGGCCGCAGCCACTGCTCCTGCTGGCTTTCGGTGCCGTACAGGGCAAGCAGTTCCATGTTGCCGGTGTCCGGGGCGGAGCAGTTGAACACCTCGTTGCCGATGATCGAGCGGCCCATCAGCTCGGCCAGCGGCGCGTACTCCAGGTTCGTCAGGCCGGCACCCCAGCCGCCGTGCGCCAGGAACAGGTTCCACAGTCCCTCCGCGCGCGCCTTCTCCTTGAGCTCCACCATGATCGGCGGAAGCGCGTGCGGGTCTTCGGCTTCGGCTATCTGCCGGTCGTACACCGGTTCGGCGGGCAGCACATGCGTGTCCATAAAGGACTGCAGGCGGTCGCGCAAGTCGTTGGCCCGCGCGGAGAAGGCGAAGTCCACGTTACCGCTCCTGTCCGGTGATGATGCGCGTGGCGGAGGAGATCATCGCCGCGATCGTCGGCGGCAGCCGTTCCTGGTCCGGGTCGTGGTGCCGCCCCTCGCGATGCCGTCGCAGGTTGTGGCCCATGATCGCGGCCATCTTCAGCCGGCCCAGCGCGCGGAACCACGTCATCGCGGGCGGTTCGGGGCGCTCGTCGAGATAGGCCGCCAGCAGCTCGGCCTCGGCCGGCAGGCCCGGAACCTCGGTGCCCAGCGCGGGGAAGTTGCGGTGGTCGGCGAACAGCAGGAACCAGCCGAGGTCGGTCCGCGGGTCGCCGCTGCTCCAGATCTCCCAGTCCACCACCGCGGCCGGCCGGGTCGCGGCGAACAGGATGTTGCCCAGCCGGAAGTCGCCGTGCACGAGCGTCGGCGGCAGGTCGTCCGGCACGTCCGCGGCCATCAGCCGCAGCAGGTCCTCGGCGCCCGGGCGCAGTTCGGCCGGGACAGCGTGCATGGTGCGGCTCCACCGGTCCAGCTCCGCGGCGGCGTCCGGGGACGGTTCACCGGGGACAGGTCCTGCGTCGTGCAGGCGCCGTAAGAGCCTTGCCGCTTCCAGCATCCGGGCACGCGCCAGCTCCGGCGGGAGCGTGTGTTCGTCGAGCACCGGTTCGATCGCCTCACCGTCGGCGAACTCCATCGCGAACCAGGCAGGCGGCTGCTCGTCGGTGGCCACGACTTCGGGAACGGGCACGACCGACCCCGCCAGTGCCTGCAGGACTCGCGCCTGGCGCAGGACATCGTTGCGGCCCACCGGTTCCCGCCCTGGTGGCACCGCTTTGACGACGTACGTCTCGGTGCCCGCCTTCACCGTGTAGGTGAGCCCGGAATGGCCGCCAGGCAGGGTTTCCAGTTCCCCGGTGGTGCCAAGGCGGTCCCGGACGCGTTCGGCGAGTGTCCTCGGGGCGGTCATCGGGCCGGCTCCTTCGGCAGGCCGAGCACGCGCTCGGCGAGGATGGTCCGCTGGATCTCGTCGGAGCCGCCCGCGATGCTGTAGCCGGGCGCGCCCAGCAGGTGCTCGGTCCAGGCGAAGGTGGCCCACTCGCCGGTGTCGGCCGCCAGCCGCGGTCCGAGCAGCTCCACCACGAGATCACTGGTGCGGCGCATGGTCTCGGTGGCGTACAGCTTCCCGACCGACGCCTCCGCTCCCGGTTCGCGGCCGGCGGCCAGCGCGGCGGTGACCCGCAGCCCGATCAGCCGCTGGACGAGCGTGCGCACGAACAGTTCCGCGGCCTGCTGCCGCGTGACCTCGGTCAACTCGGTGTGGCGGGCCAGTTCGACAGCGCGGTCGGCGTTGTCCAGCCCCAGGGAGCCGGAGTCGAGACGTTCGGCGGCCAGCACGCTGAGGGTCACGCGCCAGCCCTGCCCGACCGGCCCGAGCCGGTCGGTGTCGGGCACCACGACGCCGTCCAGGTAGACCTCGTTGAAGCTGGACCCGCCGGTCATCTGCCGGATCGGCCGCACGGTGACGCCCGGCGCGTCCATCCGCACCAGGAACACCGTGATCCCAGCGTGTTTGGCAGCCTCCAGGTCCGTCCGGCACACCGCCACGCCCCAGGTCGCCACTCTCGCCCCGGACGTCCACACCTTGTGCCCGTTGAGGATCCAGTCGTTTCCGGCGCGCACCGCCCTGGTCCGCACCGCGGCGAGGTCCGACCCGGCCTCGGTCTCCGAGAACAGCTGGCAGGCCAGCTCGTCGCCGCGCAGCATCGGCCGCAGCCAGCGCTGTTTCTGCTCGTCCGTGCCCCAGATCTCGATCGCCGGGGCG
>CBIMJO010000287.1:0-8859 GCA_966244135.1 uncultured Actinocrispum sp.
ACTGGCGGCAGCATGATGTGCACCACAACGGCGTCGAGCCGACCTTCAGCCACCGCAACGAAAGCGGGCGGCAACAACGCATAAGCCCCGGCAATCAACGCCCGCGCGCCCCGCCGCACCGGCAGCCGCCGAGTCGCCAGGTAGGCCCCGAGCCCCGCGAGCGGCATGTCCAGCAACGTCAGCAGCCCCGCCTTGCCACCCAGAAGTCCAAGCACGGCAAGGGCAGCGGGCGCGGGCGAGGCGGTCCCCCCATCGACGGGATGCCAGGCGGCGATGTACTCGGCCCACGGATCGGCCATCGGCAGCAACCGCCCGCCGGCCACGTCCAGCCCCAGCCGCTGCCAGTTGACCGCGAACGCGACCGCCAGCAAAGCCAGCACCAGCAGCAACGGCGGCGCGAGCAGGATCTGCCGGAGCACCCGTCCGCGATCCACCGGAACCAGCAGCAGATCGGGCGCGGGCGCCGGGCTCCCGTCCCTCGGCACCGGCGAAGGCCGCGGCCGGGGCGAAGGACGACGGCCGGACGGCCTCGGGACCGGCACAGCGACCGCGCTCGGCGGACGGCGAAGACCCGCCGACCGGCGAGGCCCGGACCGTCGCAGCGCCCCAGCGGGCAACGCGTCCGGGCCAACCGGACGGGGACCGTCCTCCGGCGGCACCCAGACCGCTTCGGGCCCTTCCGGCAGCCGTCCCAGCGCCGCGTCCGCCTCGACCCGCCGACGGACCAGCTGGCTCATCCCGGCGCGGATCATGTTCCGGAACCGGGTGGTCCGGCTGGTGAACAGCCCGCGCACGTTCCCGCGCTGCCCCGACCGGGCCGAACGCGCCCGCAGCAGGCCCAGGCGCCCGCCGAGCATCCGGCCGAGCGCCACGAGCTCACCACGGGCCGCGGAAAGCCGGCGCAGCAGCGTGAAACCCAGGGCACGCAGCAAACACAGCAATGCCAGCCGGGGAATGCCCACGAGGAAAGAGAAAAACGAACAGTTCACCAGGAAAGTGCGTATCCCGTGCGACCTCGCGGCGGCATCCGCCGAAGATGATCTCAAACCACGGGACAGCGCACGGGCATGGCGAATTCGGGCCGCCGGGACGCACAATGCGACCGCCCCGGTCCGGTTGGCCCGCCAGCCGAAGTCGATATCGTCGAAAACAAGCGCGAGCGCTGGATCAAAACCGTCCAACTGGTTCCACAAATCACGCCGGACGAGCATCCCGGCCGACGAGACCGCGAGCACCTCGCTGCTCTGCTCGACGTGGTCGGCCCGGACCAGTTCGCCCGACCCGATCCCGGTCTGCCGGTGCCCGGAGGCGTCCGTGGACAGCCCGGCCTCGACGATCAGCCGCGGATCCGCCCAGTCCAGCGCCACCGGGCCGAGAACGCCCGCTGAGGGCGACAGCTCCGCCGCGGTCAGCAACGTGCCCAGGCAGTCCGGTTCGGGCGCGCAGTCGTCGTGCAGCAGCCATACCCAGCCGCCCGGGTCGCCCCAACGCTCTACGGCGTAGTTCACCGCCGTGCCAACGGCTTGCCCGAAACCGGTTTCAGGATCCAGTGTGAGCACGCCGTCGATCACGTCGGCACTCGACTCGAGTATGCGTGCGGTGTCGTCGGATGATCCGGTGTCCACGGCCACCACGTGCCGGGGCTTCGGTGTGCTGCGGCGCAACGCGGACAGCGCGAGCCGCAGCCACTCCTGTCCGTCGTGGCAGACCAGCACCGCCAGAACGGGCACGGTCCTGAGCACCGGCGGTGCCTGGAACGCCCCGCGCGCGGTCACCCGATCACCTCCGTACAGTTCCTACCAGCGAGTAGACACCGTACGAGACGCCCTGGGCGTTACACCCTCGGGTGATACCTAGATCGCGCGTTTCTTCAGCTTGCGGCGCTCCCGCTCGGACAGCCCGCCCCAGATGCCGAAGCGCTCGTCGTGCCCCAGGGCGTACTCGAGGCACTCGGACCGCACCTCGCACCCCTGGCAGATGCGCTTGGCCTCCCGGGTGGATCCGCCCTTCTCCGGGAAGAACGCCTCGGGATCGGTCTGCGCGCAGAGCGCGCGTTCCTGCCATTCCTGCTCGTCGTCAGCCGTGTCGAAGAGATGTACCAGGACGCCCAGATCCTCGGTGGGCGCGTCCCCCCACTCCACGACTCGGTCCCCTTCGTCAGCCATCATGTCCGTCCACCTCCCCGCCTTCCGCACTCCCCGGTTGGCGGACACCATTCGCCCT
Source organism: uncultured Actinocrispum sp. (assembly GCA_966244135.1). GTDB lineage: Bacteria > Actinomycetota > Actinomycetes > Mycobacteriales > Pseudonocardiaceae > Kibdelosporangium. The sequence continues at coordinate 2,224 of CBIMJO010000287.1, forward strand.
CCCATTCGGCGAATGACATCCCTGTGATTACACCCGTGTAGTCCCAGCGGGTCAAGCGAAAGACCCACCCGGGTGACAGTGTTTGGCCAGGAAAGGCCACATCTGTGACCGATCGGGTGATGATTCTCAGGTTCGTCTCAGACTGGGGCGGATCACACCAGCCTCACAGGGTATTGACAGACTGGGCACGTGCGGACACAACATGTGCGGCCGAGCCCCGTGTTCCTCGGCCTGCTCGCGGCCACGGTCCTGGGTGGCGCGCTGGCCGTCCTGGAGAACGAATTCGCCTACACCACAGGCGTTGTGCTCGTCGTCATCGGCGGCTGGGCGGTGTCGCTGTGCCTGCACGAGTTCGGCCACGCGATCGTGGCCTACAAGGGCGGCGACTGGTCGGTGCGGTCCAAGGGCTACCTGAACCTGGACATCCGCCGCTACACCGACCCGGTCTTCAGCATCCTGCTGCCGATCCTGTTCGTGCTCATCGGCGGCATCCCGCTGCCCGGCGGCGCGGTCTGGATCAACCACCACGCGCTGCGCACCAAGCGGGTCGAGTCGCTGGTGTCGCTGGCCGGGCCGTTCAGCAACCTGGCACTGGGCCTGCTGCTGGCGGCGTCGGTGAACGTGTTCTTCGACGGGCCCTCGACGTCGTCGTTCGTGGTCGACCCGCTGCCGGCCGCACTGTCCTATTTGGCCTTGCTGCAGATCATGGCGTTCGTGCTGAACATCCTGCCGGTGCCCGGGCTGGACGGCTGGGGCGCGATCGAGCCCTGGCTGCCCTACAAGGCGCAGCAGTTCGGCGCCAAGGCCCGGCCGTGGGCGCCGCTGATCCTGTTCGCCGTGCTGATCGGGCTCAAGCCGGTCGGCCAGGCGTTCTTCTCGCTGATCTCGTCACTGTTCAACGCGATCGGCGGGTCCAGCAACGCCGCCGCCTGGGGCGACTTCATCTTCCGGTTCTGGGAACGTTTCTGACCAGCTGGCCAGCAGCGCCAGCTTCTCCGCGGACTCCGAACCGGGCTTCGGCACGTACATCACGAGCATCAGGTCCTTCTCGCCGGCCAGCGGGAAGGACTCGAAGCCGAAGTCCATCCGGCCGACCAGCGGGTGGCTGACCACCTTGGGGCCGAACGACTTCTCCTTGACGTCGTGGCGGGCCCACAGCTCGCGGAACCGCTGGCTGCGCATGGACAGCTCACCGACCAGAGCGGCCAGCTTGACGTCCTCCGGGTCGCGCGCGGCGATGTAGCGCAGCACCGCGACGGTGTCCGCGGCCGCGCACTCCCACTCCGGGTGCAGCTCGTCCGCCCGCGGGTCGAGGAAGATCCGGCGGGGCATGTTCAGGTGCAGGTCGTCCTCGGAGAACCGGTAGAGCACATCCGCGAGCCGGTTCCACGCAACGACATCCAGCCGAGGGCCGAGCACGAACGCGGGAATCCGGTCGACCTGGTCGAGAATGGCGAGGATCGACTCGCGAAGCTTTTTGGCCCCGCGCGGCGACGGGCGCGCGCGCCGCGTGGGGCGCACCAGGGTACGCAGGTGCTCGGCCTCGATGTCGTTCAGGGACAGCGCACCGGCGATGGCATCCAGCACGGAGTCGGAGACGTTCGGGCTGCGCCCCTGCTCAAGCCGGGTGTAGTACTCGACACTCACCCCCGCGAGCCGCGCGAGCTCATCCCGCCGCAGCCCCGGAACCCGCCTTCGTTCGCCGCGCGGCAGGCCCACCGCCTCCGGGCTGATCCTGGCCCGCCGCGTCCGCAGAAACTCCCCCAGCTCGTTGCTCATACCCCCAGTGTGCCGGTGCTCCTCGTCCTTAACGTGGCCCTGACAGAACCACCTCCGGCCGTCTTCCAGCATGGTCCTGGCCCCTGCTTGGTCGCGCCAGTCAGCAGCGTGGCCTTGCCCCCGCTCGAGCGAAGCGAGGGCATCCAACATGGCCCTGCCAGAACCAGTTTGCGGGTGACCAGGAAAAGCGGGGCCTCGTTCGTTTCGCGCGGCGGCGGCAAGTTGGTGCCATGACGAATTACGAGAACCTGGCGGGGCGGACGGCGGTTGTCACCGGTGCGGCAAGCGGGATCGGTGCGGCGACGGCTCGTGTGCTCGCGTCGAACGGCGCCCGGGTGGCGCTGCTGGCCCGCCGGCTGGACCGGATCACGGAGCTGGCGGAGAAGATCAACGCCGATGGCGGTCAGGCGATCGCGGTGGTGGCCGACGTGACGTCGGACTCCTCGATCGCCGCTGCGGTCACGGCGGTGCACGAGGCTTTCGGGCGCGTGGACCTGTTGGTCAACAACGCGGGCGTGATGCTGCCGCGGCCGGTCACCGAGGGGAACCTCGAGGAGTGGCAGCGGATGGTGGACACCAACTTCCTCGGACTGCTGCGGGTGACCCAGGCGTTCAACGCCGACCTGACCGCCGCCGGCCCGGCCGACCTGGTGAACATCTCCTCGGTCGGGGCGCACATGACATTTCCCGAGTACGACGTGTACGTGGCGACCAAGGCCGCGGTGACCCACCTGTCCAACAACCTGCGCGCCACCTACGGGCCGCTGGGCGTGCGGGTGACGAACATCGAGCCGGGAATGGTCACCACCGAGCTGGTCGACCATGTTCGGGAGGAGGGCAAGGCGTTCCTTGAGGAGTACGTCGCCTCCATGCAGCCCATGAGCGCTGACGAGCTGGCGGACGTCGTGGCCTACGTCACCAGCCGCCCACCCAACGTCAACCTCCGCCAGATCATGGCCCTCCCCACCAGCCAGTACTAGCCGGTCCAGTACCGCCCTCCCGGAACTAGACCGCCCAGTACCGATAGTCGCCCAGAACTAGACCGTCCAGTACTCACCCGGCCGTTCAGTACTAGACCGACCAGTACTTGCCGCCCCATCGGGTACTGGACCGTCTAGTACTGGGCGCGCGGTACTAGACCGACTAGTACCCAGCCATCCGCTCGAAACCAGACCCCATCAGCACCCGACGCCCTTGGAACTGGACCGTCCAGTACTCAACTACCCAGATGCCCGACGTCCCTGGAACTAGACCGTCCAGTACCAACGGCCCGGCAGTATCGGACCGGCTGGTACCCACGCCTCCCGGCATCCCATTCACCCAGCAACCCATTCACCCGGCGTCGCACCCGCCCGGCAGGACACCCCACCCGGCAAGGCACCCGCCGGGCATCGCTCCAACCACGCCCCTCCATCGCACCGCCAACCACACGGCAACCCACCACCCATCAGGCCAACCCCCAGCCGCCCCCACAGCAAGCTGCCACAAGACGCTGACCACACACACCGCGGCGGGCCCTGGTCGAAGCAAGCTCCCGCCGAGGCCGACCGCCTGCAACGCGGGTCGCGCCAACCCCAGAGCCGACACCCCAAGCGAAAGCCGAAACTACCGAGGCCCAACTAACACCGCCACCGCCAGCGCACCCCCAACCGCACATGCAAGGATCGGCGGGGTGAAGGTCGTTGTTGTGGTTGGCGGGGTCGGGGGTGCCCGGTTCCTGCTCGGCGTGAAGGCGTTGCTGGGTCTGCCGCCGATTGGTCCGGGTGAGTCCGAGCACGAGGTCACCGCGGTGGTGAACACCGGCGATGACCTGTGGATGCACGGGTTGCGGATCTGCCCGGACCTGGACACGTGCATGTACACGCTGGGTGGTGGGATCGATCCGGTTCGCGGGTGGGGCCTGAAGGACGAGACCTGGACCGTCAAGGCGGAGCTGGCCGCGTACGGCGCGGACGGTGAGTGGTTCGGTCTGGGTGACCGCGACACGGCGACCCACTTGGTGCGTTCCCGGATGTTGCGGGCCGGCTACCCGCTGTCGGATGTCACCGAGGCGTTGTGTCACCGCTGGCAGCCGGGGGTGAAGTTGCTGCCGATGACCGACGACCGGGTGGAGACCCACGTCGTGGTGGACACCCCCGATGGTGAGCGGAAGGCGATTCACTTCCAGGAGTGGTGGATCCGGTACAAGGCCGAGCTGCCCGCGCACTCGATCGTGCCGGTGGGCGCGGATGAGGCGAAGCCGGGGCCGGGTGTGCTGGACGCGATCGCCGGGACGGATGTCATCCTGCTCGCGCCGTCCAACCCGGTCGTGTCGGTGGGGACCGTGCTCGCGGTACCGGGGATGCGCGAGGCGGTCCGCAAGACCGCGGCGCCGGTTGTCGGGCTTTCGCCGATCATCGCCGGGAAGGCCGTGCGGGGAATGGCGGATGCCTGCCTGTCGGCCATCGGGGTGGAGACGTCGGCCGCGGCGGTCGGCCAGTATTACGGCTCCCGGCAGTGTTCCGACGACGGCGTGCTGGACGCCTGGCTCGTGCACACCGGGGAGTCCGCGGAGGTTCCGAACGTGGCGGTGCGCGCGGTTCCGTTGCTGATGACGGACGTCGAGGCGACCGCGGAGATGGCGCGTGCCGCGCTGGAAATGGCTGGTCTCACGCTATGAGCGACCACGCGAGCCAGGGCAACGTCGAGATCCTGGCGGTCGCCGGGCTGCCCGAGTTCCGCCCCGGTGACGATCTCGCCGCCGCGATCGCCCAGGCGGCGCCGTGGCTTCAGGACGGCGACGTGCTCGTGGTGACGAGCAAGATCGTGTCCAAAGTAGAGGGACGGTTGGTGACCGTGCCCGCTGACCCGGAGGCGCGGGACGCGGAACGGCGGCGGCTGGTGCTGGCCGAGGCCGTCAGGGTGCTGGCCCGCAAGAACCGGACGCTGATCACCGAGAACAAGATCGGCCTGGTGCAGGCCGCCGCCGGGATCGACGCGTCCAATGTGGCCGGTGACGAGCTGGCCCTGTTGCCGGAGAACCCGGACGCGTCGGCCGCGGCGCTCAAAGCCGGTCTGGCGGCCAGGCTCGGCGTGACGGTCGCGGTGGTCATTACCGACACCATGGGCCGGACCTGGCGGATGGGCCAGACCGACGTGGCCATCGGGTCGGCCGGCTTCCCGGTGCTACACCGGTACGCGGGCCAGATCGACCGGCAGGGCAACGAGCTCGTGGTCACCGAGGTGGCCATCGCCGACGAGATCGCCGGTGCGGCGGACCTGGTCAAGGGTAAGACCGGTGGCATGCCGGTGGCCGTCGTCCGCGGACTGTCCCGTGTGGACGATGGCTCGACCGCGGCGGACCTGGTGCGCCCGGCCGAGGAGGACCTGTTCCGGCTCGGCACCGACGAGGCGATCACCCAGGGCCGCCAGGAAGCCGTGCTGCTACGGCGTTCCGTGCGGTTCTACAGCGACGAACCGGTCCCCGAGGGCGCGATCCGGCGAGCGGTGAGCGTCGCACTGACCGCGCCCGCGCCGCACCACACCCGCCCAGTGCGGTTCGTGCACGTCCGCGAACGCCGTCAGGCCCTGCTGGACGCCATGCGGGTCAAGTGGCGTTCGGACCTGGCCGCGGACGGCTGGTCCGAGGAGCGCATCGACAAGCGCGTCCGGCGCGGCGATCTGCTGTACGGCGCCAAGGAGATCGTGGTGCCGTTCCTGGTCAGGGAGGGCGCGCACACCTACTCGGACGCGTACCGGACCGAGGCCGAGCGCACGATGTTCACCATCGCCGGTGGCGCCGCGGTGCAGGGCCTGCTCGTCGCGCTGGCCGCCGAAGGCATCGGGTCGTGCTGGGTGTCGTCCACCATCTTCTGCGCCGACGTGGTCCGCGAAGTCCTTGGCCTGCCGGAACAGTGGGAACCGCTGGGCGCCGTCGCGATCGGATACCCAGCGGACTCCCCCCTGTCACCCCGACCGCCGAGGGACTATGGGGACGGCCTGATCGAGCTCTGAGGACGGGGCCTCCCGTTACCCGCTCGTGACCGGAATCGGGAATCGAGGGGAACCGGGGGCGGGCCGGCTGCGTCACAGCGGTGCTGACCCGAAGGGAGCATCGATGGCGGACGGACGTGGCGGTGGCTGGGGGAGCCGGTTCGGCGAGCCCGATGAGGAGTGCGCGGAGATCACCGTACGGGTGGACGAGCACGGGGTTGTGTCCGATGTGGTCATTCCGCGGGACTGGCGGGAGTCGGTGCAGCCGAGGGAGCTCGGGCCCGCGATCGTGGCCGCGGCCAACGAGGCCGTCGCCCAGCGGGTGGCCGAGCAGGCCGCACAGTTCGACCTGGACGATCCACAGCCGCATTTCGTGACGCGAGAAGCCCCTTCGGCCAACGGCGACCCGGACAGCCCGGTCGCCGAGAACCTCGTCAACGAGGTCATGCAGCTGTTCGCCAACTATGACAGCGAACTCGCGGCCTACACCGCCCAGCTCAGGGCCTCCGCGAAGACGACCAGCCACGGTGAGAGCGGCGGCCAGCGGGTCACCGTCGGGTTCACCAACGGCCAGGTCTCGTCGGTCGACATCGACTCGACGTGGGCCGCGAACGCCCGGCACACCGAGATCCGCGCCGAGGTGCTCAGCGCTTTCCGTGCCGCCAGGCCGAAACCGGCCGCGGCCGTGCCGTTGCCGCCGTCGATCGCCCGGCTGGCGGAACTGGCCAGTGACCCCCACGCGCTCAGCAGGCAGCTGGGCCTGTCCCGGTAACGAAAGGTCTTAGCAGCCATGGCTCCTCCCACCCACGGGGAAGTGACGGTCGCGTGCGACGCGTTGCGCTCGGACGCGAAGAAGTGGACCACCGCCTCCGACGAGATGTCGGC
>CBIMJO010000288.1:0-8850 GCA_966244135.1 uncultured Actinocrispum sp.
GCGTGGTTGAGCTCGTCGGAGAACACGATGTCGCCGGCGCGCAGCAATGACGTGAGAACACCGACGTTCGCCGCGTAGCCGGAGTTGAAGAGCCGGACACCGTCGCAGCGCAACCAGTCCGCGAGCGCGGTCTGGTCGATCCTGCCGACGGCGGCGACCGCGGCGCGCAGCACCTGAGCCGCGGCGAACCCGTCGGCGGCGTCCTCAGTGGGCGGTCCGCCGAAACGTTTGCGGTACTCGGCGCTGAAGTCGGCGTTCAGCGGGGTCTTGGCGTTCTCGCTCCAGCTGGTGCAGTACATGACGCCCTCGGTCGCGCCCATGCCGATGCCGTCGCTGTACTGCTTGCCGTTGCCCGGTGCGTTCGTCTGGAACAGCACCTTGGGCGCGAACCCGACCTGCTGCAGCGACCGCACCGCGCCGATGCCGTCCTCGAACTGCGCGCCCTGGGCGACCAGGTCCGGCCTGGCCCCGGCGATGGCGCTGGCCAGCGGCTGGAAGTTGGTGGTGTTGGCCGGGTAGACCTGCGAGTACAGGGTCTTCACGCCCGCGGCCTCGAGCTGTTTCCGCAGCGACTCGATGGCCGGGCGGGTGAACGGGTCGTCCTGGGTGATGTACGCGGCGGTGGCCGGGCGCTGGCCCGCGGGCAGCGTGGAGATCCACTGCACCATGCCGTCGGCCTGGTGCGGAGCGGTCGCGGGCTGGGCGAAGAACAGCATCTTGAAGCCGCGGGTGAACATGTTCGGCGCGCCGCCGGCCGGCTCGACGTAGAGCATCTTGTTCTTCTCCGCCACCGCGGACGCGGCGAAGTTGAGCAGCGAGGAGAAGCTGCCCAGCAGCAGGTCGGCCTTGTCCTCGGTGATCAGCTTGGTGTAGTCGGCGATGATCGTGTCCTGGTTGCTGGCGTCGTCCATGATCTTCAGCTCGACCTGGCGGCCGAGCAGGCCGCCACTGGCGTTGACCATGTCGCGCCAGATCTCGTAGCCGCGCTTGGCCTCACCGCCGGGCTGCGAGAACTGGCCGGTGAGCGGCAGGGACGCGCCGATGACCAGCGGCCCCGTCCCGCCGCCCGCGCTCTTGCCGCCCGAGCAGGCGCTCGCCACCAAGGCGACGCACGCGACCAGGGCTGATAACCACCGTCGGGCTGGCTGGCGTCCCATGCGCGTCTCCTAGACATCGGTGGCGGAAGGACAGCAAACGATTGCAGTTGGCACATCGTGCTGCGGGCCGCACCAGTCTGTCAACACTCGGTCATCGACGCACCTACTAGTTACCTATTCGGTGAAACACGAACAAGCCGGAGGCGGATTCCCCGGCCCGCCAACGGGTTCAGCCAACCAACAGGTCGCGAACAGGAATCCTTCAGATCAACTGCCTCGCGTTCCCGGGCCGAAAGGTCCACGCTGGAGGCATGACGATCCTGCCGAGCACGTCGCACTGGGGAGCCTTCCTCGCCGAGGTCGGGCCGGACGGGCAGCTCAAGGTCAGCCCGCACCCCGCCGACCCGGCGCCGTCGGAGCTGCTGGGCAACCTGCCCGCGACACTCGCGCACCGCAGCCGGGTGTCCGCTCCGGCGGTGCGCCGTGGCTGGCTGGAGAACGGTCCGGGCCCGGACCCCGCACGCGGGCGCGACGAGTTCGTGGAAGTCAGCTGGGACAAGGCACTCGATCTGGTCGCGAACGAGCTGGGCCGGGTGCGCGAGCGGCACGGCAACCAGGCGATCTACGGCGGTTCCTACGGATGGGCCAGCGCGGGCCGGTTCCACCACTCACAGAGCCAGTTGCACCGCTTCCTCAACACCATCGGCGGATACACCTACCACAAGGGGACTTACAGCTTCGGCACGTCGATGTTCGTGCTGCCGCACATCGTCGGCGACGCGAACGCGGTGCTGTTCGGCGGAACCGCCTGGCCGACGATTCTCCGCAACACCGAACTGCTGGTCGCCTTCGGCGGGATGCCGGTCAAGAACATGTCGGTCAGCCCGGGCGGTCTCACCGAGCACACCTCGCCCGTCCACCTGGACCAGCTCGCGGAGTCCGATGTCGAGGTGGCGCTGGTCAGCCCGTGGGGCGGCGTCGTGAAGCGCAGCTGATTTCCGTCCACAGTGGACGTCACGTGGCATGCGCTCAGGCCCGGTACCGACACGGCGCTGATGCTCGGGCTCGCCCACACGTTGTGCACGGAAGGCTTGCACGACCGGGCTTTCCTCGACCGGTACACCACCGGGTACGACGAGTTCGAACGCTATCTGCTCGGCTCCGCCGACGGCGTGGCGAAGTCGGCCGAGTGGGCCAGTGCGATCACCGAGATCCCGGCCGCGGACATCGTGGCACTGGCCCGCAGGATGGCCGCGTCCCGGACGATGATCACGATGACCTGGTCGCTGCAACGCATCCAGTACGGCGAGCAGCCGATCTGGGCCGGGATCACGCTGGCCGCGATGCTCGGCCAGATCGGCCTGCCGGGCGGCGGTTTCGGGCACGGCTACGGATCCATGGGCGACATGGGATCGACCGGCCCCGATGTGCGGGTCCCCTTCCTGCCGCAGGGAACCAACCCGGTCGAGGAGTTCATCCCGGTCAACCGGATCGCCGACATGCTGCTGAACCCCGGGCAGCGCTACGAGTTCAACGGCGAGGTCCGGCACTACCCGGACATCCGGGTAGTGTACTGGGCCGGCGGCAACCCGTTCCACCACCACCAGGACCTGTTCCGGCTGCGCGAGGCGTTCACCAAGCCGGACACCGTGATCGTGCACGATCCCTCTTGGACAGCCTCGGCCCGGCAGGCGGACATCGTCCTGCCCGCGACGACCTTCGTGGAACGGGAGGACTTCGGCTCCGGCCGCCGGGACTCCCGGCTGATCGCGATGCACCGGATCGCCGAGCCGGCCGGCCAGGCCCGGGACGACTACGACATCTTCACCGGGATCGCCGAGCGGATGGGCGCGGCCAAGGAGTTCACCGAAGGCCGCACCTCCCGGGAATGGCTGGAGCACCTGTACTCCGAGTGGCGGGCCGAACCGTCCTTCGCGGACTTCTGGGCGGCCGGCGAGCTGGAGCTGACCGGCGAGCACCCGGACTACACGCTGTTCAGCGACTTCCGCGCCGACCCGGACGCGCATCCGTTGCCCACGCCCAGCAAACGCATCGAGATCACCTCGGCGACCGTGGCCGGGTTCGGCTACGACGACTGTCCCGGGCACCCGGTCTGGCTGGAGCCGGAGGACTGGCTCGGCGGGCCGCGCGCCCGGCGGTTCCCGTTGCACCTCATCGCGAACCAGCCCAGCACCCGGCTGCACAGCCAGCTCGACGTGGGCCCGGCCAGCCAGGCGGCCAAGGTCGCGGGCCGGGAGGCGATCCGGATCCACCCGGCCGACGCCGCGGCGCGCGGGATCTCGGCCGGGGACATCGTGCGGGTGTTCAACGACAAGGGCGCGTGCCTCGCGGGCGCGGTGCTGTCCGAGGATGTCCGGCCATCGGTGGTACAGCTGCCCACCGGCGCTTGGTTCGACCCGGTTGAGGATCATCCGACGGGTCCACTGTGCGCGCACGGCAACCCGAACGTGCTCACCACCGACCGGCCCACGTCCAGGCTGACGCAGGGCTGCACCGGTCAGCACGCGCTCGTGCAGATCGAGCGGTTCGACGGGGAGGCGCCGCCGGTCACTGTTGGCTAGCTGGCGAGGAACTCCTGGGCCAGACGCTTGGGCGCGCGCAGCAGCCACGCCTCGGTGGCCAGCTCCGTCAGCTCGGGCACGCTGATCTCGTCCAGCAGCACCAGAACCGCCGGATACCCGTCGAAATGCGGGATCGTGAAGTAGACCGCCGGGTCGTCGGCGATCAGCGCCGCCTTGACGCCCTCGTCGGCGACGCGGGCGCCCAGGATCGGGCCGTCCGGGGCGTTCTCGCCGAGGTCGGCCCGGTCCTTCTTGCCCAGCGGCCGTTCCCAGACGAACAGCTTGTCCTTGACGCACCACTGCGCCGAGCCGCGGCTCTGGCGTTCGGAGGTCTCCGGCAGGCTCAGCGCGATCCGCCGGACGTCGTCCCACGTACTCACGACTTGCCCAGGTGCTCGCCGAAGAACGCGTCGATCCGCTGCCAGGCGTCCTTGGCCGACTCGGGTTCCGGGCCGATGCTCATCACCTTCATCAACGGCTGCAACAGCTTCGGGCCGGCCGGGCCGTCGTTGAGGAACGAGTGGCCCGCGTTCGGATACGACTTCACGTCGTGCGGGATCTCCTTGCGGGTCAGCACTTCCTCGAGCTTGGCCGGGATCTTGCGGAACGGGATGTCCATGTACCCGTAGCTGGCCACGATCGGGCACGCCCCCTCCATGGCCTTGTCCAGGTCCTTCGGCAGCGACCCGTAGTTGGGGGCGGACGCGTCGAACCACCCGGAGTTGGCCGTGGCCAGCGCGAACCCGCCACCCATGCAGAACCCGATGACGCCGACCTTCCCGGTGCAGTCATCGGAGTCGGCCAGCCACTGCCGGGCCACACTGATGTCCACGAACGGCCGTCCCTCGCCCTTGGCCAACGCCCGGAACGTCGAGATCAGGCATTTGCGCACGCCGCCCGCGCTGAACAGGTCGGGCGCGAGCGTCAGGTACCCGGCCGCCGCGAGCCGGTCGGCCTGCCGTTTCATCACGTCGTCCAGCCCGAACGCCTCGTGCACGACGACCACGCCGGGCCAGGGCCCCTCGCCCTCCGGCCTCGCCAGGTACCCCCGCAGCGGCTGCGAGCCACCCTGCTGCCGGGCCAGGTCGGTCAGGTCGATGTCTGCCATGTCGCGCCCTTCCGTTCGGTTGATCACGACCGTAGCCCTCCGGGCAATTCCCGTCAGGGTGAACTTGGCCTACGATCGGGCCTCTGGCTGGGGGAGGTCCGTGATGGCCGTAGCTGCCGAAACGAAGCTGTTACCGACGTTCGCGTGGCGCCAGGTGGGCGTCGTGGTCCTGGTCCAAGTCGCCGTGGCCACCGCGTTGTCCGGGCGGTACGGGTTCCACCGCGACGAGCTGTACTTCCTGGCCGCAGGCAGGCATCTGGACTGGGGATACGTCGACCAGCCGCCGTTGACACCCGTCCTGGGCTGGCTGTCGACGTCCTTGTTCGGCGACACGCCAATGGGACTGCGGGTCGTGTCGACGCTGGCGGGTGCGGCGACGGTCGTCTTGATCGCCTTGGTGGCACGGGAACTGGGCGGCGGGCGGACCGTCCAGTGGGTGTCCGCCGCGGCCACCGCGTTGTCGGCGTTCGTGGTCGTGGTGACGCACATGTTGTCCACCACCACGATCGACATGCTGATCTGGGTCGCCCTGGGACTCGCGGTGATGCGGTTGCTGCGAACCGGCGACGGGCGGTACTGGGTCGCCGTCGGGGCGCTGATCGGGCTGGGCATGGCCAACAAGTGGCTCATCCTGCTGCTGGTCTCGGGTCTGGCGGTCGGCGTGCTGGTTTTCGGGCCGCGCAAGGTGTTCCTGAGCGCTTGGTTGTGGGCCGGGGTCGCCGTGGCCGTGCTGATCACGCTGCCGATCTTCCTGTGGCAGGCGGCGCACGACTTCCCGTTGCTCACCGTCGCGGGTGGGATCAGCGACGACGACGGCCCGGACAACCGGATCCTGTTCGTTCCCATGCAACTCGTGCTGCTGTCCCCCATCCTGGTGCCGGTCTGGATCACCGGGATGGTCCGGCTGTGGAAGGACCGCGCGCTGCGGGCGTTCCCGGTCGCTTACGGTGTCGTGTGCGTGGAACTCCTCGCGCTGGGCGGGAAACCGTACTACTCGGTGCCGTTGCTGATGTTGCTCGTCCCTGCCGGTGTCGAGCCCACGCTGAACTGGATGCGCACCCGGGCTCGTCGTGTCCTCAGTGGAATCGCCGCCGCTGTTTGCGTTGTCGTGTCGGTTGTCGTCGGGTTGCCAGTGCTGCCACCGGCTTGGCTCGGCCCGGTCCTGGCGATCAACAAGGAACCCGGCGAGCAGGTCGGCTGGCCGGACTTCGCGGCCACAGTGAACCGCGGCTGGCAGCAGATCCCGGCGGACCAACGGGATACCGCCGTGATCTTCACCGGGGACTACGGTCAGGCGGGCGCGATCGAGCGGTACGGTCCCGCGCAGCCCTACTCCGGGCATATGTCCTATGAGGACTGGGGACCGCCCGCCGACAGCATGACCGGCCCGGTGCTGCTGGTCGGCCACTTCGGCGAGCAGGCGCCGATCCGTCGTTATCTGACCGGGTGCGAGGTCGTCGCCGTGCACGACAACGGGTACGGCCTCGACAACGACGAGCAGGGCACGCCGGTGATGCTGTGCTCGCCGGTCAGTCAACCTTGGTCGCGGCTATGGCCTTCTCTTCGGCAGTTCTACTGACCTTCGAGGTCGCCAGGATCGACCCGCCGAGGATCAGCACGAACGCGATGACCGTGGCGACGGTCAGCGGTTCGTTGAGCAGGAGCACGCCCGCGGCGACGGCGATGACCGGGTTGACGTAGGTGATCACCACCGCCCGGGACGGCCCGACCTCCCGGATCAGCCGGAAGAACAACATGAACGCCAACGCGGTGCAGATGAGTGCCAGGCCGCCCAACGCGAACAGCACGTCCGTCGCCGGAACCTGTTGTGGCCAGGTGGCGACCGCGAACGGCAGGTAGACCAGCGAGCAGAACACCAGCGTGACCACGATGGTCACGATCGTCGGTACCTCCTGGAGCTTGCGGGCGGCGATGATCGGCGCGATCGCGTAGCCGACCGCCGTCAGCATGACCTCCACAATGGACCAGGCATCGCCGCCGCTGAGGTTCGGCGCGGCCAGCACGGCGACCCCGCCGAAGCCGATCACCAGGCCCAGCCACTGTTTCGCCCCCGACCGCTCCCCCAGCACGGCCAGCGCCACGGCCCCCACGATGGGCGTGGCCGCGATCAGCAGTCCGGTCAACGAACTGGACAACCTGCGCTCGGCATCCGACAGCAGCGCCCACGGACCGACCACCTCGAGCAACGCGAACGCCAGCAACGGCCGCCAATGACGGCGCAGGACCGTCCACTGGACATGACGCAGCGCCATCGGCAGCAGGATCGCGGCCCCGACCGCGGTGCGGGTGAGGAGCAGAACGGGCACGGAGACCCCGCCGACCGCCACCTTGATCATCAGGTAGGGCAGCCCCCAGATCACGCTCATCAGCGCGAACAGGATCCATCCGGTACGTGTCACGCTCGTAGCGTCACGGACGGCCGGCCCTGGTGTCTTGAACGCTGTTGCGGAAAACCCCCGGTGTGACGCCCACCACCCGGCGGAACCAGCGGGTCAGGTGCGCCTGGTCGGCGAACCCGGTGAGCGCGGCGGCCTGCGCCGGCCGGTGACCGTCGATGAGCAGGGTGCGGGCCCGCCCGACCCGGTACTGCGAGAGCCACGCATACGGCGGGATGCCAACGGTGTCACGGAATGCACGCACCACCTGGAACCGGGACACGCCCAGCTCGGTCGCGATCTGGTGCAGCGACGGCGGGTTCACCAGGTGTCCGGCCAACACGTCCATGGTCACACGGACAATTCGGTCATTCGGCAGGGGTTTCCGCGGCAGACCGGCCACCGAGTGCCGGGCGACGAGCTTGGCCAGCACCCACGACAGCTTCGACTCGGCCGCCAGCGGATCGACCGAGTGGCTCAGATCGGCGTGTAATCGCCGGATCTCCCCGGCCAGCTCGGGATCCTCGATGACCGGCAGCGGGAAGTGCGCGGCCACCAGATTCCACTGTGGATACATAACGCGATACGCGAATCCATCCGCCACCGCCGCGGCCCCGGTGTGCACCTCCCCGGGCTCGATCACCACCACACTGCCCGGCCCCGAGTAGTGCGCCTTCCCGCGCATCTCGATCACCTCGACACCGTCCGTGCACACGCCGATCGCGAACTCCTCGTGCGCGTGCGGCGCGAACCGGTGCCGCACGAACCGCGCCCTCAGCAGGTCCAGCGGCGTGTCGTGCCCGGCGTCGACCCGGGTCCAGACGGCCTGTTCCATGTCTCGAATGTAACCCGCGCCGTCCGGAACCCGGGCCGCGTGACGGCTACTTGAGCGTCGCCACCGCGTCACGGTGCTTGAGCTTGGCCATCCTGCCGTCCGGGTGGTGCCACACAATGCCTTCGTACTGCGGGTGATCGAGCAGCCAAGCCATCAGGCCGTCGAAGTCTCGGGGAACGCCCTCGAACGCGACCGCGGTCTCGTGCCGGACAAGGACGTGGCCCGGGTAGTTCTCCGGGTTGCCGTTCAACTTCGGTCCACAAAGCTCATACGTGCCCTCGACCTCGTCGCCGGTCCGCGCCTCGGTGAAGAACCTCACGAACGAGGACTGCTCCACCGGCTCCCAGCCGACCGTCTTACCGGTCGCCGGATCCTGTTGCACGGCAACGAACCCCGCCGGCTCCGCCTTGCCGGGCCGCACCTCGCGGCGCGCCCACCAGACTCCGTCGGCGTCCAGCCGCACGCAGGTCCCGTCGTACTTCCTGGTCGGCTCGCCCTCCCCGGCGATCACCCACCCGCAGGCGGGATGCACCTCCCGGGTGACCTTCATCAGGTCGGCCGGGTCACGGACGAAGAGTGTCGGGATCTTCTGCACGGGCCCATCGTCTCACCGGCCGCCACCGAAATTCCGATGGCGGCCGGTGATCCCAGGGCTACTTGACGGCTACCGGGAGCTTGGCCGGGCCGCGGAGGTTGACGCGGCCGTTCCACTCGACGTCACCGGCCAGGGTCAGGCCGGGGAACCGCTGGACGAGCCGCTCGAAGGCGATCCGGCCTTCCAGCCGGGCCAGCGCGGCGCCCAGGCAGTGGTGCGGCCCGGCGCCGAAGGACG
>CBIMJO010000289.1:0-8845 GCA_966244135.1 uncultured Actinocrispum sp.
CGCATCTCCGGCAAGAAGGGCGAGCGGATCGTCTACATCCGCACGCTCGTCACCGGCAAGAACCAGGAGTCCGGCCGGGCGATCGACACGGCCAGCAACACCGGCCAGTACCTGTAGATCCTCCCGAACCAGAGAAACGAGAGAACGGGCGCCGCGGCCGCGGCGCCCGTTCTTTATGTTTGGGCGCATGACCATCGCGATCGGCACGGCGGCCCTCGGCAGGCCCGCGTACATCAACCTGGGCCGGGACGGCGCGCTGCCCGCCGAGCGGACGGTCGAGGCGATGCGGGAGGCCTGTTACGAGGTCCTGGATGCCGCGTACGCGGCCGGAATCCGGTGGGTCGATGCTGCGAGGTCATATGGCCGCGCGGAGGAGTTCGTGAGCGGCTGGCTGGCTTCCCGCGGGTTCACGGATGTGACCGTGTCGAGCAAGTGGGGCTACGAGTACACCGCGGACTGGCGGCCGGACGCCGAGGTGCACGAGGTGAAGGAGCACTCGCTGGCCCGGTTCGAGCGCCAGTGGGCCGAGACCGGGGCGCTGCTGGATGTCGACCTGTACCAGGTGCACTCGCTGACCGTCGACAGCCCGCTGTTCACCGACCGGGAACTGCAGGCCGCCATGGCCGGGATCGGCGTGCCGCTGGGGTTCTCCACCTCCGGGCCGAAGCAGGCCGACACCATCAGGCGGGCGTTCGAGCTCGAAGTGGACGGGCGGCGGCTGTTCTCGGCCGTGCAGTCGACCTGGAACATCCTGGAGACCTCCGCCGCGCCCGCGCTCGCCGAGGCGCACAAGTCGGGCGCACGGGTGATGGTCAAGGAGGTCATGGCCAACGGGCGGCTCGCCGTCCAGCCACCGCGCGCGGTCGCCGACATCGCCAACCGCGCGTTGGCCGGCCCCGACGCTGTAGCCATGGCCGCGGCCCTCGCGCAGCCGTGGGCGGACGTCGTGCTGACGGGCGCTGCCAGCGTTCCCCAGCTGTACACCAACCTCGTACCGGTCGAATTGGACGAACCGGACCGAATGCTGCTGGCCGACCTCGCCGAGGACCCGGCCGGGTACTGGGACCAACGCGCGCATCTTGCTTGGACCTGATCGCGGACGAACCCCGAATCGGCGGAACGCGCATCCGTGCGCAGGAATTGTCATGTCCTGCGCGGAATGATCGCGGGCTTTAGAGGACAGTCGAATAGCTGGTGGTCCCCAGGCGGGCGTTGCTAACGTTCGGCGAATTGTTAAAACGTTTCAACGCTGGGTGATGGTGGGACTGTCGAGCTTGCTGTCCACCTCGGCGCCAGCAGGGCTGCGCTGGCTGGTGGACACCGTCGTAGGCCCCTGGCTGCGGGTCCGTGCGGATGCTGACCACCTGAGCCGGTTGTTCCCGGCGTATTCCCGCGAATCGCGCCGGTCGGGTAGGTATCGAAAAGGGGAGAGATGATTCGCGCATTGAAAAGAACGGCGTGCGCCGCGTTAGTGGCCGCGCTGGCTGTCGTGGGCCTCAGCGGGGCCGTTCCGAGCGCCGTCGCCGCGGCACCGGCCGCGCAGGGCGTCGCACCCGACGACCCCCAGGAGATCATGGGGATCGACGGTCACGACGGCATGATCAACAAGGTCGGCGGCACGTACTACCTGTACGGCACCAGGTATGCGTGTGGCTTCAAGTGGCAGCACCCGGAGACGGACTTCTGCGGCTTCGGTGTCTGGAGTTCGCCGGACAAGGTGCATTGGACCGACCGCGGCACCATGCTCGACCCGTATGGGCACAACAGCTGGGGCGGCATCACGCCGGGCGGTGAGAGCTGGCAGCAGACCTGCGTGAAGCACTTCGGCGGTGGCTGCTTCAACCCGCGCATGGTGCAGCGGCAGAGCGACGGCGTCTGGATCCTGTGGTTCAACGCGCCCGACGACTTCCGGCGGATCGGTGCGAACGCGTACTACGCGCTCGGCTGCAACGGCCCGGCCGGGCCGTGCGGCTCGGAGGCCGGCGGCGCGCACGGCACGACCAACAAGCCGAGCCTGTCGACCTGCTACGACAACGGCGACTTCTCCATCGTCAACGACGGTGGCAGCGCCTACATCGTGTGCACCATGGCCAACCAGACGCTGAACATCGAGCCGCTCGACCAGTGGTGGGTCAACGGGCTCGGCGGGGGTGTGCGCAACGTCGTCGGCCGGACCGACGTCGAGTCGCCCGCCATCTTCCGGTCGGGTTCCGTGCTCTACCTGACCTATTCGCAACCCAACTGCGGCTACTGCTCGGGGACCGGCGCCAACTACGCGTACTCGACCAACGGCATGGGCGGGCCGTGGCACGACGTCGGCCGGATCTCCGACCAGAGCTGCGGCGGCCAGGTGCGCAGCCTGTCCTGGCTGGACAACGGCCTGGTCGAGTGGATCGACCAGTGGTACCCGGACCGCGACCCGAACCAGGCGAACGCGTCCATCCGGCTGGAGCCGATCCACGTGCCCACCCCGGGGACGGTCGCGCACATGACCTGCCCGTGACCCGGTGATCCGCGGCTGTCCCGCCGGCGGGCGAACCGGAGGGACAGCCGTGCCGCGCCCTAGCCTGGATGTGACCCGTCCGCTGCGAAGGGAGCCGTATGACCCGCGTGCTGGTGACCAACGACGACGGCATTCACTCACCCGGCCTGGCGGCGCTCGCTCGCTGTGCGGTGGACTTCGGCTGGGAGACGCTGATCGCCGCGCCCGCCACGGAGGCCAGCGGGGCGAGCGCCGCCGTGCACGCGGCGGTCGGCGGCGGCCAGGTGGTCATCCAGCGCCACCGGCTGCCCGGGCTCGAAGACGTTGAGGCGTACGCGGTTTCCGCGCAGCCGGGGCTGATCGCCATGGTCGCGTGCGAGGACGGCTTCGGCACCCGGCCGGATGTCGTGCTCTCCGGCGTGAACCTGGGCGCCAACATCGGCCGCGCGGTGCTGCATTCCGGGACCGTCGGCGCGGCCATGACCGCCGCGATCCACGGCGCCCGGGCGATGGCCGTGTCCCTGGATGTGGGTCTCGGGGCGGGCGAAGCCTTGTGGGACAGCGCCGCGGCGGTGGTGAGCCGGCTGCTGCCTAAGCTGGCCGGGCTGTCCGAGGGTGACGCGCTGAACGTCAACGTTCCCAACGTGCCCGCGAGCCGCCTGCAGCCGCCGCGGATCGCCCGGCTCGCGAGCTACGGCCAGTTGCGCAGCAAGGTCACGCGGATCGGCGACGATGCGCTCGAACTGGCGACCATCGAGGTGGAGGGCGAACTGGAGGCCGGGACGGACGCGGCCTTGCTGGCCGGCGGGCACGTCACGGTGACGCCGCTGCGCTCGATCCACGAGGACCACGGGCTGATGGGCCTCGACCTGAGCTGACTCGGCGGTGCGATAGGTTGACCGGGCCCAGGTCTGGGAGATGCCAAGAGCTTCAAGGGGACCAACAACCTTGCGTCGCGTGCACGTGCTCGCTGTTGCGGGAGCCGCTGTGCTTCTGGCGAGCTGCTCGAGCCAGCCGAACGACCTCCGGGACAACCGGTACTACCGGGACGCCGAAACGCCCTCAGCGCCGTCACAGAGCCCCAGCGCGGCCCCGCGCCCGGCCCCCGTCGCCGCGCCGAGCGAGCAGCCGAAGCCGCCCGCGCTGGACAAGGTCGCGCTGACCGCCGCCGATCTGGCCAGTGAGGGTGTCCAACCGAGTGGCTCCCCGCAGCGCACGATTCCCGCGACGTTGCCGGATTGCAATGTGCCGCTGTTGGACGCCACCACGGCGTACCAGGCCGCGTGGAGTTACCCGAGTGGAGCAATTCTGCGCCAGGTCGTGCTGGCCTACGAGGACGAGGCGGACGACGTCGTCGACGCCCTGCGGGACAAGCTGACCTGCGGGAAGTACAAGGCCGACGGCGCCGATGTCACCGTCCGCGCACCGGTCGTTGCGGCAGATGGCCAGGTCAGCTGGTGTGCGACGAGCTCCAAGCAGTCCGCGTGCACCGCGGTGAAGGCCGATGGGCGGCTGCTGAGCGTGGTCGTGGTCAGCGCGTCCACCGAGACCAAGGCCAGGCAGGCCGTGACACGGATCGCACCACTCGCTGCGACGGCCCTGGCACGCACCTCATAGGCTGGTCCGTATGCGGCGGATCATGGGGACTGAAGTGGAGTACGGCATCGCGGTTCCAGGCGATGCCACAGCCAACCCGGTACTGACTTCGACCCAGGTCGTGCTCGCCTACGCGGCGGCCGCCGACATCCCGCGGGCCCGGCGGGCCCGCTGGGACTACGAGGTCGAGTCGCCGCTGCGCGACGCGCGCGGGTTCGACCTGGGCGCGCCCAGCATGGCCCCGTCCGACCCGGACGTGGAGGACCTCGGCGCGGCCAACGTGATCCTCACCAACGGCGCCCGGCTCTACGTCGACCACGCGCACCCGGAGTACTCCGCGCCCGAGGTCACCAACGCGCGCGACGCGGTGATCTGGGACAAGGCGGGGGAGCGGGTGATGGAGGAGGCCGCGCTGACCGCGGCGACCGTCCCCGGCCAGCCCCGTCTGCAGCTGTACAAGAACAACGTCGACGGCAAGGGCGCCAGCTACGGCACCCATGAGAACTACCTGATGAGCCGCAGCACGCCGTTCACCTCGGTGATCGCCGGGCTGACCCCGTTCTTCGTGTCCCGCCAGGTGATCTGCGGCTCCGGCCGGGTCGGCATCGGGGTGGCCGGCGAGGAGGCCGGCTTCCAGCTGTCCCAGCGCTCGGACTACATCGAGGTCGAGGTCGGCCTGGAGACCACCCTCAAGCGCGGCATCATCAACACCCGCGACGAGCCGCACGCCGACGCCGACAAGTACCGCCGGCTGCACGTGATCATCGGCGACGCCAACCTGGCCGAGTACTCGACCTACCTCAAGCTGGGCACGGCCGCGCTGGTCATCGACATGATCGAGTCCGGCATCCGGTTCGACCACCTCAAGCTGGCCGACCCGGTCCGCGCCGTGCACACGATCAGCCACGACCCGACGCTGAAGACCACCGTCGAGCTGTCCAACGGCCGCAAGTTCACCGGTCTGGACATCCAGTACGCCTACATGGAGATGGCCGCCGAGCACATCGAGAAGACCGACCAGGACACCGTCAGCCGCGACGTGCTGCGGACCTGGGCGGACGTGCTGGACGCGCTGCGCCGCGACCCGATGGAGTGCGCCGACCGGCTGGACTGGCCGGCCAAGCTGCGCCTGCTGGAGGGCTTCCGGGCCCGTGACGGCCTGCAGTGGTCCTCGCCCCGGCTGCACCTGGTCGACCTGCAGTACTCGGACGTGCGGCTGGACAAGGGCCTGTACAACCGCCTGGTGGCCCGTGGCTCGATGAAACGCCTGGTCAGCGAGGACGAGGTGCGGGCGGCGATCACCGAGCCGCCGAGCGACACCCGCGCCTACTTCCGGGGCCGCTGCCTGGAGCGCTACCCGAACTCGATCGCGGCCGCGTCCTGGGACTCGGTCATCTTCGACCTTGGCCGCGAGTCGCTGGTCCGGATCCCCACCCTCGAGCCGCTGCGAGGGACGAAAGCCCACGTCGGAGCGTTGCTGGAGGCCTCGGCGACGGCCGAGGAACTGGTCGACGCGCTCACCGGCGCCACCCGCGGCTGAGTTCACCGGGAGAGAAACACCCGGGCACCGGCGGGACGAATGTCGGTCCTCCTGGGTAATGTTCAAGTAGGCCAGTCGAACGGGAGGCCCAATGTCCCAGGAACATGTGCAGCGGCAGGGTGGCGGCGACGGCGACGAGGACGTCGAAGGCGCGGCCCCGGCCGGTCAGGAACGCCGCGAGAAGCTCGGTGAGGACGTGGACACGATCCTCGACGAGATCGACGACGTCCTCGAGGAGAACGCGGAGGACTTCGTCCGCGCGTACGTGCAAAAGGGCGGCGAGTAGCCTCCTGAAGATCGCGTAGCGGCCGGACAAGGACCTAGGAACGAAAGCAGGGCATGGACAACACCTTCTCCCGCCTGGGGGCGGGCCTCGGGCTACCGGCTGCCTACATGACGGCCGCCTCGTCGTCGTTCACCGAGTTCCTGCGCGAGCAGGCGCCCGAACTGCTGCCCGGCGGCCGCGTTCGCGTGTCGCCGGCCGGCATGGGCGCGGTGAACCCCGTCGAGATCCCGCACGGGACCACGATCGTCGCCGCCACCTACGACGGCGGCGTGCTGATCGCCGGTGACCGCCGGGCGACCGCGGGCAATCTCATCGCCCAGCGGGACATGGAGAAGGTGTACATCACCGACGAGTACTCGGCGGTGGGCATCGCGGGCACCGCGGGCCTGGCGATCGACCTGGTCCGGCTGTACGCGGTCCAGCTGGAGCACTACGAGAAGATCGAGGGCGTGCCGCTGTCGCTGGACGGCAAGACCAACCAGCTGGCCTCGATGGTGCGCAGCAACCTGGACATGGCCATGGGCGGCCTGGCCGTGGTGCCGCTGTTCGTCGGCTACGACCACGAGGCGGCCGACCCGGCCGGCCGGATCGTGTCCTACGACGTGGTCGGCGGCCGCTACGAGGAGCGCGCCGGGTTCCACGCGGTCGGCTCGGGCTCGCTGTTCGCCCGTTCGTCGCTCAAGAAGCTGCACGACCCGGCGGGCGACCGGGACGCGGCGCTGCGGGCGGCGGTCGAGGCGCTCTACGACGCGGCCGAGGACGACACGGCCACCGGCGGCCCGGACGTGTCGCGGCGGATCTTCCCGTCGGTCATCACCATCGACGGCGCGAACGGCTCGGTGCGGGTCCCCGAGGAGGAGACCAGCTCGATCGCCGAGGCCGTCGTCACCGACCGGACGCAGCGTCCCCGTGGCTAGCGTTCACCTCCCCACCATCGAGACCCAGGAGCCCTCGCCGTGAGCATGCCGCTGTACGCCTCGCCCGAGCAGTTGATGCGGGAGCGGTCGGAGATCGCCAGAAGGGGCATCGCCCGCGGCCGCAGCGTGGTGGTGCTCAAGTACGCCGGTGGCGTGCTGTTCGTGGCCGAGGTGCCGCCGAAGAGCACCCTGCGCAAGGTGTCCGAACTCTACGACCGGATCGGGTTCGCCGCGGCCGGCCGCTACAGCCAGTTCGACAGCCTGCGCCGGGGTGGCATCAAGCACGCCGAGCTGTGGGGCTTCGCGTACGACCGGCGGGACGTCTCGGCCCGCCAGCTGGCCAACGTGTACGCGCAGACGCTGAGCGCGATCTTCACCGACCAGCTGATGCCCTACGAGGTGGAGATCTGCGTGGCGGAGGTGGGCGTCACCGCCGAGCAGGACCAGATGTTCCGGCTGACCTACGACGGGTCCATCGTGGACGAGCCGCGCTACGTGGTGATGGGTGGCAGCACCGAGCCGATCTCCACCACGCTCAAGGAGACCTTCAACGAGGGCATGGAGCTCGGTGAGGCGCTGGGCGTGGCCGTCCGCGCGCTGAGCAAGCCCAGCAGCCCCAGCGGCGCCGCCGCCTCGTCCTCGTCGGCCAACAACAACGGCAACGCCGGCGAGCTGCTCGGCCCGGAGAAGCTCGAGGTCGCCGTCCTCGACCGGTCCCGCCCCCGCCGCGCCTTCCGCCGCATCTCCGGCGAGGCCCTCACCGCCCTCCTCCCCGGCGCCGATGCCCCCGCCGCGGCCGAAGAGTCCAAGAAGGACGAACCCCCCGCCGACACCCCCACCGCCGAGTAACAACCCCCCAACGCTGCACAAGGGCCCCTCGCACACACCACCGCGAGGGGCCCTAGTCATGCCCCGCGCCAACGTCCCCAAGACCCAGCCGTTACCCCGCGCGATACACACCCAGCGCGGCGGGCTGCGACCGGAACCGGAACCGCGTCCCCTCCGGCCCGACCGCCCCATCCGTGGCGATCGCGACCGGCGAACCGATCACGGTCACGTCCAGCTCACCCGTGTCGTAGTGCCGGTACGTGACGCTCCGGTGCAGCGCTCCGGTGATCGCGGCCGCGATGAACCGCAACCGCGAGAACCGCACGTCCGCGCGGATGTACCGGACGTCCATCAGCCCGTTGTCCAGGCGCGGCCGGGTGGTGGGGGCGAAGCCCTTGGGGCGGTAGCTGCCGTTGCCGACGAAGATCATCCAGACCAGGTGGTGCTCGCCGTTGATCTTCAGGCGCAGCGGGGTCGACTCGCGCAGGATCTTGACCAGGGCGATCCCCGCCGCGGGCCACTTGTTCCAGCGCTTCTCCAGCTTCTCCCGCAGCCGCACCATGTCCGGGTAGCCGCCGAGGCTCGCGGTGTTGATGAACCACCGCGCAGGCATGTCGTCGACGGTGACGGTACTGAGGTCGACCCGCACGCCGTCGCCCGCTGAGACGGCCGTGGCGGCGCTCTGGATCCCGTCCGCGCCGACATCCCGGGCGAAGTGGTTCAGCGTCCCCGCGGGCACTAGAACCAGCGGCAACTGCCGTTCGGCGGCGACCGTCGAGACCGCCGCGACGGTTCCGTCGCCGCCCGCGACGCCGAGGGCCTCGGGCACCTTCTCGTCGATCGACTCCTGCAGCTGCTCGATCATGTCGCGATCGGGCGTGGGGACCAGCACGGTCGCCTTGGGCCAGTACTCGGCGATCTGGTCGGTCGGGTCCTCGCCGTCGACCCCGGACCCCGGGTTCACCAGGATCAGCAGACCCTCGCCGTCCTCCAGCGACGACAACGCCGAATGGGGGTGCGCGATGGCCGGTTCGTCCGTTCCGGTGGGCCACCAGCGCCGGGTGGCGAGCCCGGCCGCCACTCCAATGGCCGCACCGGCGGCCACATCGGTCGGCCAGTGCACGCCGGTGTGGACTCGCGAATATGCGACCGCTGCCGCCACCGGGGCGATGACCAGGCCCAATGCCGGGCTCTCC
>CBIMJO010000290.1:0-8840 GCA_966244135.1 uncultured Actinocrispum sp.
CAGGTCGTGCAGCGCGCTCGCGGTGCCGGTCAGCGCCGGGTCGGAGATCTCCGCGGCCAGCGACTGGTCCAGGCCGAGCAGCACGGAGACCAGCTCGGTGTACCGGGTCAGCACCGCGCGCCCGTCCAGCTCGCCGCCGGTGACCTGCCCGCGCAGCCGCAGCAGCTGCGCGGGCAGCTCGCTCACGTCCGCGGCGCGCGCGGAGGTGGCCGGCACGGCGAAGGTGACCGGCGCGGAGGCCCGGCTCATCGCCGCCCAGGCGATGTCGGTGACCTGGTACTCCTGCCTGAGCTCGGCGCCCGGGTCGTCGCTGCCCGAGGTGAGCAGGCGCGCGGACTCGGCCCGCTCGGCCTGCAGGCCGCCGATGGTCCGGCGGACCTGGTCGGACAGCGCCACCAGCCGGTCCACCCGGCGGTAGGACTCGGCCCTGGCCACCTCGCCGCCGATCTGCGCGACGCCGAGCGCGACCGCGAACACCAGCGGGACCAGCGTGACCGCGGCGAGCTTCGTGCGCAGGCGCCAGTCCCGCCACCGGAGCAAGCGTGCCCGTCTAGTGGAGATCACCGTTAACACTCCCAATGCGCGCACTCGCGTACTGCAGGGGCGAATTATTCTGCGCCGTAGGTTCTCGGGGAGCCCCGACTGTACATCAGGGAAATGATCTCTCAATGGTCCGTTCAGGGAGTTCTCCGATTTCGCTACCGAGAGCAGGTCCACGCGACGGCTTTATGCCCCGATCGGGTTGTTCTCGCCGCGAGGTCCGGCCCGTTTCGCCCGCCGGTACATATACGGAGCGCGACGCAAAGATTCACTCGGAAGTGTGACGATCGCCCCTAAGGTACCGGCTACCAGGCGCCGATGTAGTGATCAGGCCGCTGGACAAACGCCTGCGCGTGGCTAGTATGGCGCCCGGCCGATACACGTACCGGGAAGGTACATATGACGCACTGGTCCGGCCGAACACCCTCGGCCAGCTTTGTGAGAATCAGCGAAACGAGCAATAAACACCATCAAGAAGGGCCCGACTTCGCCCGGATACAACAGAGCCCGGAATTCGTGGAACTGCGGTCCAGAGTCCGGAGGTTCGTGTTCCCGGTCAGCCTGCTCTTCTTCCTCTGGTACCTGGGGTACGTGGTGCTCGCCGCGTATGCGACCGACTTCATGAGCAGGCGCGTGTTCGGCTCGGTCAACGTCGGCCTGCTGCTGGGCGTCTCGCAGTTCGTCACCACCCTGCTGATCACCCTGTGGTACCGGCGGTTCGCCCGCCGGCGGATCGACCCGCAGGTCGCCGCGGTGAAGTCGGTATGAGCGACATCGGCAGCCCGGTCCTGAACATGGCGGTGTTCGGGGTGTTCGTGCTGGTCACCCTGGTGATCGTGGCGCGGGTCAACCGGACCAGGGGCAACACCGCCGACTACTTCACCGCCGGGTCGGCGTTCGGCGGCGGCCGCAACGGCCTCGCGCTGTCCGGCGACTTCCTGTCGGCCGCCTCGTTCCTGGGCATCGCGGGGGCGATCGCCATCCACGGCTACGACGGTTTCCTCTACTCCATCGGCTTCCTGGTGGCCTGGCTGGTCAACCTGCTGCTGATCGCCGAACTGGTGCGCAACACCGGCCGGTTCACCATGGGCGACGTGCTCAGCTACCGGATGCGCGCGCGGCCGGTGCGCGCCGCGGCCGCGACGTCCACGCTGGTCATCTCGTTCTTCTACATGCTGGCCCAGATGGCGGGCGCGGGCGGCGTGGTCGCCCTGCTGCTGGGCGTGCACACCCGCGGCGGGCAGGCGGTCGTGATCACCGTCGTCGGCCTGGTGATGATGCTGTACGTGCTGGTCGGCGGCATGCGCGGGACGACGTGGGTGCAGATCATCAAGGCCTCGATCCTGGTGCTGTGCGTGGCGCTGATGACCGTGTTCCTGCTGGGGAAGTTCGGCTTCGACATCTCCGCGCTGCTGGACCAGGCCGCGGCCAACAACGCGCGGGGCGAGAAGGTGCTCGACCCGGGCGGGATGTTCGGCCAGAGCGGGACGTCCAAACTGGACTTCGTGTCGCTGGCGCTGGCGCTGGTCCTGGGCGCCGCGGGCCTGCCGCACGTGCTGATGCGGTTCTACACGGTGCCCGACGCGGTGCAGGCGCGCCGGTCGGTGATCTGGGCGGTCGCCACGATGGCCGTGTTCTACCTGGCCACCCTGGTGATCGGGTACGGTGCCTCGGCGCTGGTCGGGTCCGACCGGATCCTGGCCGCGACCGGCCGGGAGAACTCGGCGGCGCCGCTGCTGGCGTTCGAGATCGGCGGAACCCTGTTGCTGGGCATCGTCTCCGCGGTGGCGTTCGCCACGATCCTGGCCGTGGTCGCGGGTCTGACGCTGACGGCGTCGGCCTCGTTCGCGCATGACGTGTACGCCAACATCTTCAAGCGCGGCCGGGCCGACCCGGTGGCCGAGGTCCGGGTGGCCCGGCTGACCGCGGTGTTCGTCGGCGGGCTCGCCATCGCCGGCGGGATCATGGCCAACGGGCAGAACGTCGCCTTCCTTGTCGGGCTGGCGTTCGCGTTCGCGGCCTCGGCCAACCTGTCCACATTGCTCTACTCGTTGTTCTGGAAACGGTTCAACACCAGGGGAACGCTGTGGGGCATGTACGGCGGGCTGGTGTCGTGCCTCGTCCTGGTGTTCCTGTCGCCGGTGGTGTCGGGCAGCTCGACGTCCATCTTCCCCGGCGTGGACTTCGAGGTGTTCCCGCTGAGCAACCCGGGGATCGTCTCCATCCCGGTGTCGTTCGT
Source organism: uncultured Actinocrispum sp. (assembly GCA_966244135.1). Lineage (GTDB taxonomy): Bacteria > Actinomycetota > Actinomycetes > Mycobacteriales > Pseudonocardiaceae > Kibdelosporangium. The sequence goes on from CBIMJO010000290.1 coordinate 2,780, forward strand.
CCTCGGCTTCCTGGGCACGGTCCTCAGCCGGGACAAGGGCGACCAGGCCAAGCAGGCCGAGATGGAGGTCCGTTCGCTGACCGGGATCGGGGCCTAGTGTCCCGCGCCGGAGGTCCGGGACACTAGCCGTACATCCGGCCGAGGAACTCGATCAGGAGCCGCTCCCGCAGGGCCGCGGGGGCGGCTTCCAGCAAGGCGTTCACGGCGCTCATGCCCTGGCTCAAGTCCACTGTGGCCAGCAGGGCGTCGAACTGCTCGCTGGTCAGGGTTTCGGGAGTGAGGCCGTCGAGGAGGGCCCGGTCGATCTCGACCGGGGCCGCGGCGGCCAGGGAGTCCTTGAGGTCGGTGAGGAACTGCTGCTCGTTGCCCCGGTTGGCCGCGGTGATGGTGAGGTGCAGGTTCGTCGGCGAGTTCTGGAAGGCGAACTGCGGCTGGACGTACCAGCCCCGGGTGCGCATCTGGTCGGCGACGGCGAAGAGGTCCTTGTCCGATGAGGACAGTGCCAGCAGGGTCGAGATCGGGTCGCCGAGAATCTCCAGGCCCAGATCCTCGATTCCGGTACGGAGCTCCCGGACCGCGGCGAGGGTTTTCTCAGCCAGGGCAAGGTAACCCTCGTCGCCCACATGCCTCAGGACGGCCCAGGCGGCCGCGATCGGGCCACCGGACCGGGTGGACTGCATGGTGGAGTTGAGCATCGTGTACCCCGGCCAGGCCGCGCTCGCGAAGTACTGGGAGCGGCGGAGATCCGCGTTGGCGTGCAGCAGGACCGAGGTCCCTTTGGGGCAGTAGGCGTACTTGTGCAGATCGACCGAGATGCTCGTGACGCCGGGAACGGTGAAGTCGAATGGCGGCACGTCCACGCCGAGGCGCTGGAAGTACGGCAGGACCCAGCCGCCGATACAGGCGTCCACATGGCACCGGACACCGCGTTCCGCTGCTGCGGCGGCGATCTCGGTGACCGGGTCGACCACTCCGTGTGCGTAGGAAGGCGCGGAGGCCACGACAAGCACTGTGTCGTCGCCGATCGCGGCTCGCATGGCCTCGGCGTCGGCGCGGAAGTCCGGGCCGACCGGAATCGCGATGATCCGAATCTTGAAGTAGTGCGCGGCTTTGTGGAAAGCGGCATGTGCGGTCACGGGGAGCACAATGGACGGACGGTCGATGTCCGGGCGTGCCTCGCGGGCGGCCAGCACGGCGAGCATGCAGGACTCGGTGCCGCCCGAGGTGATCTGCCCGGCGCCGCCGTTCAGCAGCTTCGCGGCGGTCGCGACGACCTCGTTCTCCATCTGCAGCAGGCTCGGGAACGCCGTCGGGTCAAGGCCGTTCGTCGAGGACGCCAGCGCATGTGCCGCCGCGCCCAGCTCGTCCAGCGAAGCCAGGCCGCTGTCGTAGACGTAGGCCATGGTCCGGCCGCCGTGCGTCGGCAGGTCGGCCGAGCGCAGGGCCCGCAGGGCGGCGAGCACCTCCTCAGCGGGGATCACGCGGTGACCTCGACCTTCTTGGTGAGCAACGGCAACGAGACCAGCGCGATCGCCGCGGGCACCACCGAGAACCCGAGCAATGCCGCCACCACAGCGCTTTCCGGCTGCACCGCGGACCCGTCCGTGCTGGACACGTACCCGCCGATGGACAGGATCAACCCGTACACACCCGGTCCCAGCGCCAGCCCCAGGGTCTCCCCCGCGGTCCAGACCCCGGAGAACAGGCCCGCACGCCGGGCGCCGGTGCTCTGCTCCTCCGCAGTGATCACGTCCGGCAGCATGGCCATCGGGAACACCTGCATCCCCGAGTAGCCGATCCCGGCGATCCCGCCGAACACCACCGACATCGAGATCGGCACGACCCGCGCGAGCACGCACAGCGTCATCCCGGTCGCGAAGATCAGCGTGGCCACCACGAAGCTCACCCGTTTGCCGTACCGGGCCGCGAACCGTTGCCACAGCGGCATCACGATCAGCGCCGGGCCGACGAAGGCGACGAACAGCAACGTGTTCAGCCCGGGGTCGCGCAGCACCACCCGGGACGCGTAGTCCACGCCCGCCAGCACGGTCCCGATGCCGACCGCCTGGATGACGAACACCGCCAGCAACCGGCGGAACGGCTTGGAGTCGCGCACCGCGGCCAGCAGAACCCGCCAGCCCGCACCATGATCGGCCTCGGTGGTGAACGTGACCCCGCGGGTGCCCAGGTACACGCCGAACGTCCCGGCCACGATCAGCGCGCCGAACACCAGGCCCATCACCTGGTAGCCGCCGGTGGCGTTGCGGATGGCCGGCGCGCCCGCCCCGGAGATCAGGATCGCCAGCGCCAGCACGGCCATCCGCCAGGTCATCAGCCGGGTGCGCTGGTGGTAATCGGTGGTGATCTCCGCCATCATCGCCACGTACGGCACCTGGAAGAACGCGTATGCAGTGGCGCACAACAGGAACGTGACCTCGACCCAGGTTCCGCCGCCACCCGGCCAGGCGAAGATCAGCGCGAACAGCAGGCCGACCCCGATCCCGCCGCGCAGCATCAGCGGGCGGCGCGGGCCGATCCGGTCGCTGATCCGCCCGGCGACCGGGTTGAACAGCACGTCCCAGGCCTTCGGCAGCAGCACCAGCAGCCCCGCGGCGGCCGCGCCGACACCGAGCGAGTCGGTCAGGTACGGCAGCAGGAGCAGCCCCGGCACGGTGCCGAACGCGCCCGTGACCAGCGATCCGACGCTGTATCCGGCGACCCGGTCGCGGGTGATGATCTCGGTCATAGTGGCCGGGAGCCTAACCCGGGCGATCCCGGCCAAGCGGAAATCGTTTCCCACTCGTTGGACAGCGTTGACCCTGGCCGCCCGGGTTTCCATGCTCGGAGCATGACGGTCATCGGAGTACTCGTGGGCAACCCGAAACCGGCGTCCCGCACCCTGCGGGCCGCGCTCGCCATCCGGTCGGCGCTGCCTGGCGACGACGGGCCGGTGATCGACCTCGGCGAGTTCGCCGGGGAGCTGTTCGACTACACCAGCGAACGGGTGGCCCAGGCCGTCGAGGACGTCAAGGGCGTGAACGTCCTCGTGGTCGCCTCGCCGACCTACAAAGCGAGCTACACGGGCCTGCTCAAGGCCTTCCTCGATCGCTTCGGCGCGGGTTCGCTGCGGGGCATCACCGCGGTGCCGCTGCTGGTCGCCGCGAGCGACCGGCACGCGCTGGCCGTCGAGGTGCACCTCAAGCCGGTCCTGGCCGAGCTCGGGCTCAGCGTGCCCGGCCAGGGCCTCTTCCTCAACGAGTCGGTGTTCGGTCCCGAAGACCTGCTTGCAGGGTCGAGCATCAGCACTGCTCTTGACAGTGAGGTTGTCAAGGCACTGAAGGAAAGCGGGTTCGCCGTCTGACGTCTTTCCCCGCCCTGTCAACGGCTTCGCCGATACCTGGTCTAGTTCCTATGGGTGAACGTGGGGCACAGGACGCGTTAATCCGGGCAGCCTCCCCTTCGAGTCGCGCGGGGGCGGGACTTATGCTCTCGCGGTGATCGACGTCCTCCCGCTCGCGGCCGAACGCTGTACGGCGTTCCTCGACGACCGCAGACCCCCGACCCCGTGCCTGGTTATCGATCTCGACACGGTGCGGGAGAGCCATACCCGGCTGCGGGACACCTTTCCCGAAGCGAGGATGTTCTACGCGGTCAAGGCGAACCCGGCGGCGCAGATCGTGAAGCTGCTCGCCAGGGCGGGCGCCGGGTTCGACGTGGCCAGCCGCGAGGAGATCGAACTGTGCCTCGACCAGGGCGCCCGGCCGGAGACGATCTCCTACGGCAACACCCTGAAGAAGGCCTCGGACATCGGCTACGCGTTTCGCGCGGGTGTCCGCCGGTTCACCTTCGACAGTGCCACCGACCTGGCCAACATCGCCCGCCACGCCCCGGGTTCGACGGTGTCCTGCCGGATCCTGGTGGACAGCCCCGGCTCGCTCACCCCGTTCGGCCAGAAGTTCGGGTGTGCCCCGGAAATGGCGGTCGAACTGCTCGTCCAGGCGGCGGCACTGGGGCTTGACGCCGAAAGTGTCGCGTTTCACGTTGGCTCCCAGCACCTCGACCCGGCCGCGTGGGACGCCGGGATCGCCGCGGCGGCCGTGGTCACCGCTGCCGTCGCCGAGCGCGGGGTGACGTTGCGGGGCTTGAACATCGGCGTCGGCCTGCCCGGCCGCTACCTCGAGAACCCGCCGCCGCTGGCGGATAACGCGGCGGCCATCCACGCGTCCATCGCCCGTCACGTCCCGGTCGCGCCGGAGCTGTCCTACGAGCCCGGCCGCGCGCTGGTCGCCGAGGCCGGGCTGATCCGCACCGAGGTGGTGCAGGTCTCGCGCAAGTCCGAAGCGGACCCCAAGCGCTGGGTGTACCTGGACATCGGGCGCTACAGCGGGATGGCCGAGACGGAGAACGAGGCCATCGCCTACGAGTTCCGCACCCCGCACGACGGCACCGAAGGCGGGCCCGTGATCATCGCCGGGCCCACGTGTGACGGCGATGACGTGATGTACCAACGGACTCCGTACTCGCTGCCGCTGGCTCTGCGGGCGGGCGACCAGGTGGACATCCTGAGCACCGGCGCCTACACCCAGAGCTACTCCTCGGTGTCCTTCAACGGTTTCCCGCCGCTGCGGACCTACTTCGTCGGTGAGGAACCAGATGAGGTGGGCGAGTTCGCCGGACGGCACGTGCTGGCGGAGTTCGAGGGCGTCCCGGCGGAGCTGCTGGACAACTCCCAGTTCCTGCGCGAAAGCTTGGAAAAGGCGCTGAACGAGGCCGGTGCGACGGTCCTTTCGATGACCTACAAGGAGTTCGAGCCGCAGGGCGTGACCGTGCTGGCGCTGCTGTCGGAGTCGCACGCGTCCATCCATTCGTACCCCGAGCGGGGCGCGGTGTTCGTCGACGTGTTCACTTGCGGCCGGCGCGCGGACCCGGAACTGGCCGTGCACCTGTTGCGGGACATGCTCGGACCGAGCATCGCCCGGACGAACACCATCCAAAGAGGACAGGAGGACCGGTGAGGATCGAGGAGCCGGTCGGGGCCGGACTGACCCGTGTCTGGCAGGTCGACGACGTGCTCGCCGACGAGCGGACGGCCTTCCAGCACGTCGTGATCGGCAAGACCGCACAGGGTGTGTCGTTGTTCTGCGACAACGAACGGCAGAGCACCGAGTTCAGCCAGCTCACCTATCACGAGGCCCTGATGGTGCCCGCGTTGCTGCTGGCGCGGACTCTCTCGCGGGTGCTCGTGGTCGGGTCGAGCGAGGGCGTCGTCTGCGAGATGGCCGTCGAGGCGGGCGCCTCGGTGGTCGACCACGTGGACATCGACACCCAGGCGGTCAAGCTGTGCGCGCGGCATCTGCCGTACGGCTACACGACTTCCGCGCTGGCCGCGGCCGAGCAGGGCGACGGGCCGATCCGCGTGCACTACACCGACGGCTGGGAGTTCATCCGCACGTCGACTGAGAAGTACGACATCGTGCTGGTCGACCTCCCGGACGAGCAGGACGGCACCGACGCCCAGCACAACCGGCTGTACGGCGAGGAGTTCCTCCAGCTGTGCAAGGGTTTGCTGGCCCCCGGCGGGGTCGTGGCCTACCAGGGCGGCTGCCCGACGCTGTGGCGCAACTCCACGCTGGTCCAGTGCTGGCGCCGGTTCGAGCAGGTCTTCGGCACGCCGGTGTACTTCGGGTCGGACGAGCACGAGTGGGCGTTCTTCTTCGGCACCGAGCTGGACTCGCCGGTGGAGACCATGGCCGAGAGGTTCGCGTCCCTGCCCTACCGGCCGAAGACGATCGACGAGCTGACGCTCCGCGGTTCGACAGTCCCGCCGATCAGCCTCCGCTAGTCGCGCGCCGGGGGCGTCCGCTCAGGCGCCCCCGGTCAGCTCCCGGGTGACCCTGCGCTCGGCGATGAACGACACGAACGGGACCATGCCGGCCAGCAGGATCAGCACGGTGCGGGTCATCGGCCAGCGGGCCTTGAGGCCGAGGTCGACCGTCAGGGCGAGGTAGACCACGTAGAGGAAGCCGTGCACCGGGCCGACGATCTTGCTGTACTGGGGCTG
>CBIMJO010000291.1:0-8835 GCA_966244135.1 uncultured Actinocrispum sp.
GTTCCAGTCGGCGATCAGCGCGCCGAACTCGCCCCGGATCAGCTCGTCGTAGGCGGCCGAGGAGGTGTGCGCGTCGTACGCGGCCTGGTCGGCGAAGTGCTCCACGAACAGCAGGTAGTCGGCCTTGGCCGGGTCGCGGTAGACGCGGAACGACAGCGTGCCGTCCTCCTGCTGCGGGCCCCGCGGGGTGAACTTCTCGACGATCCGCTCGGCCACGGCCTGCGTGCCGGGCTTCAGGCCGATCGGGAAAACTTTGATGAGCACGGGAATCCCTTTCTGGTTCGGATCTTGTGGGTCATCAGCTTCGGGCCGGGACGCCCCGGCTGTCTGGTCAGATCCGGACAGACGGCCAGGTCCGGATTCGGCCAGTGCGGCGCCCTGTTGTGCGCGAAACTGTTGGCATGACGACGTTCTCGGCGGTGATCACGACCGGTATCTACTGCCGGCCGGGCTGTGGGGCACGACCGAACGCGGAGAACGTGCGGACCTTCGAGCTGGCCGCCGCCGCGGAGGCGGCCGGGTTCCGGGCCTGCCTGCGCTGCCGGCCGTACCGGATCGCCGGCGATCTGCCTTGGGACGCACCGGAACTCGTCTGCCAGGCGGTGCAGATGGTCATCGCGGGCGAGCTGGACACCGGCAGCGAGGCCGATCTCGGCGCCCGGCTGGGCCTGTCCGCGCGGCACCTGCGCCGGCTTTTCCATGAGCACCTGGGACTTACGCCCGACCAGCTGGCCCGTTCGCGCCGCGCGCACTTCGCCCGCCGCCTGCTCGACGACACCGACCTGACCATCGCCGACATCGCGTTCGCGTCCGGGTTCGGCAGCCTGCGCCAGTTCAACCGGGCCATGCAGGAGGTGTTCCGCAACTCACCGCAGCACCTGCGGCAGCGCCGCCGGAAGGCCGACCGGCTCGTGGCCGACGGCGGCCTGGCGATGCGCCTCCCATGCGTGCCCGGCTATGACTGGCCGCACATGGTGAAAACCCTTGCCGCGCGGGCGATTCCGGGCGTCGAGTCGGTCGAGCACGGCGTCTACCGCCGGACCATCACCCTCGACGGCGGGCCGGGACTGCTGGAGATTCGCGACGGCGGCCCTGATCATCTTCTGCTGCAAGCACATCTGCCGTACTGGGAAGGTCTGATCCACGTCGTCGACCGGGTCCGGCTGATGCTCGGCCTGGACGGCACGGCACCGCGTGCATGGGCGCCGTTCGAGGCCGCTGTGGCCGACCTGCTGCGCCGGGACGGCGGCGACACCCGGGCCCGGATGGGCGAACTCGTTCGGGCGCATGGCCCGGCCCGGCCGGGTCTGGGTCACGGCCTGACACATGCCTTTCCTGACGCGGAAACGCTGGCAGCCGCCGCGGACAAGGTCATCGGCGGGTTCGCCAAAGCCGTTGCGGCGGGTGACATTCATCTGAACGACTGATCGTTTCGCCTGCCGGATAGAGTGATCTGGTGCACATCCGTGCATGACCGGACGTTCGGCCGGATGGTGTCGCGCGCGACCCCGGCTAAGGTGAACTCGCAGAGGCCACCGACCGTTCCGATGAGGTGCAATCGCAGTGTCGAACTTGGACGAATACCAGCGCGCGGGCGTGGACTATTCCATTTTGGATCAAGTCAAGCGCAGTGCCGTGCAGCGCGCGGCCGCGACAAGCCCGTTGCTGGCCGCCCATGGCGCGACCGAGTTCCCCGGTTCCCGCGGCGCGACGGCGTACGTGCTCCAGCTCGGCGGCCTGACGCTGGCGACGGTCACCGAGGGCCTGGGCACCAAGTCGGTCATCGCGGAGGACTACTTGGAGCTGACCGGCGAGAGCCGGTTCGCAGATGTGGCCATCGACGCCGTGGCGGCCATTGTCAACGATGTCATCTCCGTTGGGGCGAACCCGGTGGTCGTGACGGCGTATTTCGCCACCGGCGACGCGAACTGGTACGTCGACGAGCGTAAGTCCATGGCCCTGCTCGAAGGCTGGCAGCGGGCCTGTGAGCAGTCCGGGGCGGCCTGGGGCGGCGGCGAGTCGCCCGCGCTGCCGGGCATGCTCACCGGCGCCGGGATCGAGCTGGGCGGCAACGCGCTGGCCATCGTTCCCGAAGGCCGCGAGCCGGTGTTCGGCGACAAGATCGAGCCCGGCGACCGGATCGTCGTGCTGCCCAGCTCCGGCCTGCACACCAACGGGTCCTCGCTGGCCCGCCGGGTGGCCGCCGAGCTGCCCGACGGGTTGCGGACGAAACTGCCCAGCGGGCGGGACTTCGGCGCCGCCCTGCTGGACCCGTCCGTGCTGTATCCCGCATTTGTGCGGGGTGTGCTGGACTCGTCGGTTCATCCGAAGTTCCTCAACCCGATCACCGGGCACGGGCTGCTGAAGATGATGCGGGCCAACACGAACGTGCGCTATGTCATCGAGCGTGTGCCCGAGGTGCCGGAGGTGCTGGACTTCCTGGCCCAGCAGACCGGGATGGAGCCCGCAGCGTCCTACGCGACGCTCAACATGGGCTTCGGCTACGTCGCCGTGGTGGCGGCGGACGACGCCGACCAGACCGTGGAAATCGCGCAGCGCAACGGTTATGACGCTTTCGTCGCCGGGGAAGTGGTGGCCGGCGACCGTTCGGTCTCGGTGCCCTCGCTCGGGATCGACTACAAGGGCGAGGAGTTCGCGGTCAGCTAGCTCCTGCGGGCCTTCCGGAGCGCGCGGCCCATCTTCACGAGGTATCGGAGGCTCGGCGGGACCCAGCCCAGCTGCATCGCCGTGCCCTGGTCGTCCCGGTTGGCCCAGTGGTCGACGATCTGGCCGTCCCGCAGGCGGATCCAGTGCGTCTGCAGGGTGGCGAACGTCCTCCCGGTGGGCGGAAACGCTTGGGCGGGACGGCCTTCCGGGTCGTAGGTGACGAACGTGCCGGTCTGCCGGCCGTTCATGGTGGCGCGCAGCACCACGAGGTCGTCCTCGGCGACGACCTCGTGGATGTCCCAGCGCAGGTCCGCGAACGCCGCTCTGAGCCACAACGCGGACGCGTAGAACCCGGCAGGCCCTTTCTCGCGGGTCGCCGGGGGTTCCGCGATGGCCTCGCGGTTGACCGCGTCCGGGTGGAAGACCTGGCGGAACTCCTCGAACGTGCCGGTGGCCATCAGGTGCACCGAACGCACACAGATGTCCTTCAGGTCTGGCTGTGTGCTGGTCATGGACTCCCCCTAAGATTCGGTTGGAACGTGATGCGATTAGTTTGAACTCGATTCCAACGAACTGTCAAGGAGGGGCATGGCCCGCTACTCGATGGACCTGCGCTCGGAACAGACCGCTGTCGCGCGCCGCCGCATCCTGGCCGCCGCCGTGGAGTTGTTCACCCACAACGGTTATCTCGGCACGAAGCTCGCGGAGGTGGCGAAGGCGGCCGGGGTCAGCGTGCAGACCGTCTACAACGTCGTGGGGAACAAGTCAGCGCTGCTCAAGGCCGCCTATGACGTCACCATCGCGGGAGATGACGAGCCCGTGCCGATCGCGCAGCGAGAGATGGTGCAGGCGATGCTGGCGGCGACCTCGGGGCGGGAGTGCCTGGCGTTGTACGCGGGGATGGCGCGGGCGTTGGGGGAGCGGGTGCTCAAGTTGCAGGTTGTGTTGCATGGGCAGGCTGCGACTGGGGATCCGGATCTGGTGGCTTTCGTTGCGGTCACTGATCGGGAACGGAGGGTTGGGGCGGAGAATTTGGCGCGGCACGTTGGGGAGCGGTTTGGGTTGGCTGTTTCGGAGGCGGTCGCGGCGGATGTTGTGTGGACGTTGACGTCGCCGCAGGTTGTGGATGGGTTTGTGACGGGGTGTGGGTGGGGGTGGGGGCAGTTTGAGTCGTGGCTGGCTGGGGCTTTGGCGGACTCGTTGTTGGTTTGAGGGGCGTGTTGTGGGGCAGTTGGGGTGCGCTTCAGGTTGGCGCGGGTGCGGGTGTCGGCTTGACGGCGGTTGAGGTTGGGGTCTGTTGGCTTGGGTGCGGGTGTTGGCTTCTTGGGTCGGGTGGCTGGGGCGCGGTTCGGTTTGACATGGGTCCCGTCGGCGGCCCTGCGGCAGGTGAGCGGGCAGGTCCAATGTGGCGCTTTGCCTAGTGCCCATGGTCGATCCAGGTCGAGTTGGGACCTGCCGCGCGGCGAGCTTAGGGCCGCCGCCACCCGTGTAAAGCCGAACCGCACCCCAGCCCCGTTGGTGCCTTCGGGATCGAGGGAAGGTGCCCTTGAGCCTCCGTGTGGGCTGCCGGGGTCCTTCAAAAGCGAAACCCCAGGCCGACAGCCTGGGGTTTCGTTGGTTTGGGTCTCAGCTGGCGGGGAGGGGTTGGGCGCCGCGTTCGGTGAGGAGGGTTGTCATGTACTGCACTTCGGCGGTTTGGCCCACCACGATGGTTTTGGCGAGGTTGCGGACGGCCGCCTCTGCTGCGTGGTCACGGCCGTACTCGGCCATCGACAGGCCGCCGGTGTGGTGGCGGATCATCAGTTGCAGGAAGTAGACGTCCAGGTCCTTGCCGGTGAGCTTGCGGAGTTTCGCCAGCTCCTCCTGGGTGGCCATGCCCGGCATGAGCTCGCCCGGTTGCATGCCCGGGTGGTTTTCCGTGCCGCCGTGGTTGTGCGCGCCGCCCGAGCCCGCGCTGGCCATCCAGCTCATCGCCTGGCGGTCCGGTGGGCGGGTGTCCGGCTGGCCCCACAGCTCCAGGTAGCCCGCGAACCTGCCTACCTGGCCCGTCTGGGTGCCCTCGATGTCGAAGGCGAGCGTCTTCACCGCCGGGTCGGTGGTGTGGTCGCGGGTCCAGGCCGCGATCGAGATGGCCTGGAGGTGGTGGGTGGTCATGTCCTGCGCGAACCCGACGTCGACGGAGTCGGCGCCGGGCACGCTGGTGGAGTTGGTGGTGGCGAGCGTGACCAGCATCCCGATGGCCGCGCCGACCAGCAGGATGGCCAGGGCCGCGGCCGAGAAGATGAGCACCCGCTGCCGGCTGGGCGGCGGGGCGTCATCCTCTTCGGCCAGCTCCTCGGGGGAGGTCACGTCGGTGGTCACTGGCTCGGCTGGGTCGCGCCGGTCGCGGGGGCCTGGCCGGAGGCCGGGGCCTGACCCGAGGCGGGCGCCGAGGCCGGGGCGGAAGCCGGCGCCGACGGCGGGGCCTCCTGGCCGTTCTGCATCTGGGCCTTGGTGGCGCCGGTGCCGTCCATCTTCACCGCGTCCGCGGGCAGCGGGCTGGAGTCGAACTTCGGCGGGTTGTTCGGGTCGAAGCCGTCCTGGGTGTCACACCGCGCGTCCGGCTCCGGGAACTGGTAGGTGTTGCGGCGCAGCGACTTGATGAACTCGTCCACGCGCTCGTCGTTGACGTTGTCCAGCTTGAGCTGGTGGCCCCAGGACTGCAGCGACAGCGGCTTGTCCAGGTTGGGGTACGGCGACATGGCGATGAAGTCCTGGCCCTGGACCTTGCCCTTCAGCACGTCCAGGTCGGCGCCCTTGACCTTGTCCGGGTTGTAGGTCACCCAAACCGCGCCATGCTCGAGCATGTGCACCATGTTCTCGGAGCGCACCGGGTTCGGGTACACCATGCCCTCACAGCTGGCCCAGACCCCGTCGTGCGGGCCACCGAACGGCGGCGACTGGTCGTAGGCCACCCGCTGGGTCGCGGTGACGTGGATGCCCTGGTCGTACTTGACCTTCACGATGCCCGGGATGTCGTCCGACGGGTCCTGGTTGGACTCGGTCGGCTTCCACGCGTTGGCGTCGGAGATCTTGATGTACGCGTACCCGAAGACCACGCCGGCCAGCGCGACGAGGGCCACGATGATGCCGATCGTGCCCCACGGCTTCGGCTTCTTCACCGCTGCGGCCGACCTCGCGGCTTTGAGGCTCTTGCTGCTCTTCCCCTTGGAGCCACCGGACTTGCCGGCCCCCTTCGAGCCACCGGACTTACCGGCGCTCGTGCTCTTCGTGCCGCTGGCCATGCCGCTCTCGGACCTCGTTTCCGTTACTTCGTGACCCACTACTGCCCTGGATCGCGCCCGCTGGACAGTGTAAGGACCCTGTGTCTGCTGGCTGTCAACTGCCGACCGGTGCGGAACCCGCGGGTGCCGGCGACGGGTCGAATGGTGGCGGGTTGTCCGGGTCGAAGGTGGGCGAATCGCACATCGCGCCCGGTTCCGGGTATTGGTACTCGTTGGTGCGCAGCGCCACGATGAACTGGTCCACCCGCGGATCGGCCGGGTCGTCCAGCTTCAGCCGGTGGCCCCAGGACTGCAGCGAGACCGCCTTGTCCAGGTTCGGGTAGGGCGACATGACCATGTACGGCTCGCCCTTGACCTTCTTGGCCAGGTTCGCCAGCGCCTCACCCGTGACCTGGTCGGGGTTGTAGGCGATCCAGACCGAGCCGTGCTCCAGGGTGTGCACCATGTTCTCGTTGCGGACCGGTTTGGTGTAGACCACTCCGCTGCACGCCGCCCAGACCGCGTCGTGCGCCCCGCCGAACGGCGGCGACTGGTCGTAGGCCACCCGCTGCGGCGCCTGGATGTGCAGGCCGTTGGCGTACGCCTTGATCTCGATGTCCTTGATCTTCTTCGACGGGTCCTGGTTGGTCTGGCTCGGCTTGAACCCGGCGAGGTCCCCAGCCGGCTTCGCCGGGGAGGAGGAAGACGTCGATGTGCTGGTCTTCGAGGTGGCGGCGGACGAGGCGGCGGTGGGCTGGCCCTGGGTCGTGGTCCCGCAGGCGGCGAGCAGCAGGACGGCCGCGCCGATCAGGATCCGGGGGGTACGCACGCTGCTGACACCCTTTCGTCACGTTGACATCACGAGCCGGTTCGTCCAGGTCGAGGGGTTCTACCTAGACTTCGCGGAGTGAACCCCGCCGCGCTGGCCAGCCTTGTTCGTGCCACTGCAGTCGAGGTCCTCGCAGACCGAGGACTCGACAGTACCGTGCTGCCGGAATCCGTGACCGTGGAGCGACCCAGAAACCCGGAGCACGGCGACTACGCGACCAACCTCGCGCTGCAGGTCGGCAAGCGGGTCGGGGTGGCGCCCAGGGACCTGGCCACGTGGCTCGCGGAGGCGCTGACGGCCAGTGACCAGATCGACGAGGCGCAGGTCGCGGGCCCGGGCTTCCTCAACGTCCGGCTGGCCACGGCCGCGCAGGGCGGGATCGTGGTGGACGTCGAGACCGCGGGCGCGGGCTACGGCCACGGCACCGAGCTCGGCGGCAAGCACATCAACCTGGAGTTCGTCTCGGCCAACCCGACCGGCCCGATCCACATCGGCGGCACCCGGTGGGCGGCGGTCGGCGACGCGCTGGGCCGGGTGCTGGCCGCGCGCGGCGCCCAGGTCACCCGCGAGTACTACTTCAACGACGCGGGCGCGCAGATCGACCGGTTCGTCCAGTCGCTGATCGCCGCGGTGAAGGGCGAGCCCGCCCCGGAGAACGGCTACGCGGGCGCGTACATCGCCGACATCGGCGCCGAGGTCCTCAAGCGTCAGCCCGACGCGTTGTCGCTGCCCGCGGCCGAGCGCGACGAGACGTTCCGCCGGATCGGCGTCGGCCTGATGTTCGACCAGATCAAGGCCTCGCTGCACGAGTTCGGCACCGACTTCGACGTGTACTTCCACGAGGACTCTCTGCACGCCTCGGGCGCCGTCGGCCGGCTGGTCGAGCAGCTCAAGCAGTCCGGCAGCCTGTACGAGCACGAGGGCGCCTGGTGGCTGCGGACCAAGGACTACGGCGACGACAAGGACCGTGTCGTCATCAAGAGCGACGGCCAGCCCTCGTACATCGCCGGTGACATCGCCTACTTCGAGGACAAACGAGCCCGCGGCGCCGACCTGTGCATCTACATGCTCGGCGCGGACCACCACGGCTACATCGCGCGCCTGAAGGCCGCCGCGGCCGTGCTGGGCGACGACCCGGACTCGGTCGAGGTGCTGATCGGCCAGCTGGTGAGCCTGGTCAAGGACGGGCGGCCGGTGCGGATGAGCAAGCGCGCCGGGACCGTCGTGACCATGGAGGACCTGGTCGAGGCGGTCGGGGTGGACGCCGCCCGGTACGCGCTGATCCGGTCCTCGGTGGACGCCACCCTGGAGGTCGACCTGGACCTGCTGGCCCAGCGGGTGCGGGCGAACCCCGTGTTCTACGTGCAGTACGCGTACGCGCGCATCTGCCGAGTGGTGGAGAACTCCACGAAATTCACCATGGATCCGGCCGGGGCCGATCTAGGGTTGTTGACGCACGAGCGCGAGGGAACCGTGATCCGGACCCTCGGCGAGTTCCCCAAGGTCGTCACCACGGCCGCCGAACTGCGTGAACCGCATCGCGTCGCCCGCTACCTGGAGGAACTGGCCGGCGCGCTGCACAAGTGGTACGACGACGAGGAGAACCTGCGCATCCTGCCGCAGGGCGACGAGGAGGTCGCCCCCGTGCACCTGGCCCGGCTGCGGCTGGCCCTGGCGGTGCGGCAGGTCCTGGTGAACGGCCTGGAGATGCTCGGCGTCTCGGCCCCTGAACGGATGTGAGAAGTGAGAGCCCACCCCGCTGGACCGCGGCACGCGGACGTCCTGCTGCCGTCGAACACGGCCGGCCCGCTCGCCGCAGGCTCGCGCGACGGTGCGCCGACCAGCCACAGCAGCGCCGCGCCGGCCAAGAGCACCCCACCACTGATGAAACCCACAGTCGAGACGTCGCCGGCGACGATCGCGGCGTCCGCGGCCTGCTTGGCGGGGCTACTGCAGTTGGGCTGCTGGGACGGCGGACACAGCCGATCGCGTTCGTCGCCTTGGCCGATGGAGCGCACGCCGAAGCCGATACCGATACCCAGACCCACGACGCCCACCGAAGCTGCGACCAGCGCG